>JBKDOV010000096.1:0-10479 GCA_046342815.1 Cyanobacteriota bacterium | reverse complement strand
GGCGGTGCCGGTCACCGCCAGCCGGCCGATGTCGCCCCCCTCGAACTCCAGCGGATGCACCACGTAGCCATCGGTGCTGAAGGCCAGCCGGCCGTGGGGCAGCTCCAGGCAGGCGGCATCGTGCAGCACCTGCTGGGGGTCGGGGTAGAGGCGCCGCAGCTCGGCATCGATCAGCTGCTGCATCCAGGTGCCGCCGCCGCCATGGGCCAGCTGGATCCGGTCCCATTCAGCGCTCATCGTGGGCAGCCCGGCGGAGGCAGGCTGACAGATGCGCGGGGAATCCGCAGCAGATCCAGACCAGTCGCAGGGAGTGAACAGCGAAAGGTGGTCTGATGAGCCCAGAGGCGAGCCCCAGCAATGGAACTGAGCGCTGACATCGATATCGATCGTTATTGCTGCCGGATCGAGCAGTTGCTGGGCCAGATTGACATCCTGCGGCGGATGGTGGTCTCAGGAAACTTCAGTGAAACTGACAAGCGACGACATCAACGGCGGATTGATGAACTTTACAGCTGGATTTTTGCGATGAGCTCTGAAATTGACGTTTATCCCACCTGAAGCAGATCAGCTTCAGTAGGGGGGCAGTGAAAACATCCAGGCCTCTTTGAAGGCAGGATTGATCACGACGTAATGCAGTGCCTGCCATGTCTGACATGTTCGGGGATTATCTGCGATCCATAGGTCGAATACCACTGCTTACAGCGGCGGAGGAAGTTCATCTTGGAACCATCATTCAGCGATGGATCAATGCATCTCCGCCCTCCAAAGAGGTGGAATCCCCTGGCCGTCGGGCCATGAGCCGGATGGTTTCGGCCAACCAACGTCTGGTGGTGAGCGTGGTCACCCGTTTTCAGCGCCGTATCCATCACCTGCAGCTCGATCCGATGGATCTGGTTCAGTCCGGGAATCTGGGCCTGATTCGTGCTGCAGCCAAATATGATCCCAGTCGAGGTTATAAGTTTTCCACCTATGCCCACTGGTGGATCCGTCAGGCGGTGGGTCATTATGTGCAGGAAAACAGGGGCTGCATTCGCCTGCCCGCCCATATCGCCCGGCTCGCCCAACAGGCGGGAAAGATTTCCGATGCCATGGAGCCTCGCGGCATGACGGCCGAGAGTCTGCAGATGGCCAAGGCTCTCCAGCACGCGCGAACAGCCTCCACCATTTCCCTGGATCAGCAGTTCTGCGATGGCAGCCAGCTTCTCGATGCCCTCACCGATGGCCAGGAGATGCAGACAGAAGAGGACTATCACTTCTTGCACGCCCAACTGGAGCAACTGCAGCCGCTCGAACTCACGATTCTGCAGATGCGTTATGGGCGGGAAAATCGGGCGACCTTCGCGCACATCTCGGAAAAAACCGGCCTCAGCAAAGATCGGATTCAGCGCATCGAAAGAAAAACCCTGGCCAAGCTGCGCGAACGCATCGGCTCCAGTCTTGATCCCTGTTGATCTCCGCTCAGCCCTGCTGATCGCACTGCAGCAGATCGACAGCGGATTGCTGGATTCTCCTTCGCCCGGGTGAGGGGCCGGATTAGGACGAAGGGAAAGCAGCCAGACGATGGTGACACTGACCGATAGAACTAAGCCTGCTATCGATTCACGGGAGGTTGCTGTTCACTCCAGCGATGCAATCCTGCCGGGAATTCTTTCGATTCCCCCCCAGCCATCGGGCCTGGTTCTGTTTGCCCATGGCAGTGGCAGCAGTCGATTCAGCAAACGCAACCAGCAGGTGGCGGATGTTCTGCACAAAAGCGGAATCGCCACCTTGCTGTTTGATCTGCTCACCCCGGAGGAAGAGCGGATCGATGCTGAGGATGAATCGCTTCGCTTTGATATCAGCCTGCTCAGCCATCGGCTCACCGGCGCCATCGACTGGCTCGGCGAAGTGAGCCGGCACCGGGGGGTGGAGCTCGGACTGTTCGGCGCCAGCACCGGTGCGGCGGCAGCCCTCAATGCAGCCGCTTCCCGGCCCCAGCAGGTGCGGGCGGTGGTCTGCCGGGGGGCAGGCCGGATCTGGCTCCCGGAGCCCTGCACCGCGTCAGCAGCCCGACCCTGCTGATCGTGGGGGGCAAGGATTTTCCGGTGCTCCGCCTCAATCGCCAGGCCGCTGCCCGCATCGCGGCCCCCCACTCCCTGCTCGTGGTGCCAGGGGCCAACCATCTGTTCGAGGAGCCGGGCACCCTCAGGCAAGCCGCAGATCTTGCCACGGACTGGTTTCAGCGTTATCTGAATCCCTCTCCGCAGTTGCAGCGGACCCTGCGCACTGGCGTACGTTGAGAACCAGGCTGCTGAGGAAAAGTCTGCGGGCACCCAGCAGCCCCTCGAGCTGGCTTTCCAGGCTGCGAATCTGATCGTCGATGCTGAGGATGTCCCGCATCAATAAATGGGCATCGGGAGACAGATTCTCCCACGGCTGCTGAGTGCAATCGTCGCGAAAGGAGTTGTTGGAGCGGGGATTATTGCGGCTAAAATCGTCGCGTCTTGGCGAAGTCATGTGGTTCTCCAGTATGGCGAATCGAGTCTATGACGGCAAAATAGGTGCGCTCAATCGATGCCAGGAATGTGCGGCAATTGTGCTTCAATCCGCTGGTAGTTGCCATGGGTTCATGACCTGTTCTTGGTGGCTTGCAGCAGATCTGCTGGGCATCAGTTGCTGGCTGGTTGATTGCCTCTGATCCGCAAGATCATCCAGGAAGAGACAAAGCACAATCGATGGCAGATGCATTCGGTGACTATCAGAAAATGGTCCACAGAATTCCCCTGCTGGAGCCGGCGGAAGAGCTGCATCTCGCTTCGATCGTCCAGGCTTGGAAAAATGATCCGGATCCTGCTCCCCATCTCGTGCGACGCGGTCGGCAGGCCATGAAAAGGATGGTCACCGGCAATCTGCGCCTGGTGATCTCCGCCTGCCTGCAGCAGCAGAAGCGGATCAACGGTCTTCATGTGGATCCCATGGATGTGATCCAGGCCGGCAATCTCGGTCTGATCAGGGCTGTGGAACGGTTTGACCCTTTGCGGGGCTATAAGTTTTCCACCTATGGCTATTGGTGGATTCGCCAGGCGATCAACCGCTATTTTCAGGATCAGGCCCCAGCCATCCGGATCCCGGCGGATCTGGTGAGTCTTGCCCGCAAGGCCGCCGCCATCCGCAGCGAAACCGACCAGCGTCTTCAGCCAGGCAGGATCGCGGAGATGCTGGAGACTTCCGAAGAGCGGCTCCAGTTGGCGATCCGGGCCAGGTATGAATTCAACACCCTGTCGCTGCATCAGCCCCTGGGAAACAGCAGCGATTCTGAGTTCAGCCTGCTGGATGCCATCCCTGGACAATCCCAGACGGTGATCAAGGATGACTACAACTGGTTGCTCACGGAAGTGCAGCAGCTGGAGCCGTTTGAGCGCCAGGTGATCGCCCATCGCTACGGCAGCGAACTGCGGCACAGCCAGGCGGAAACCGCCAATCTGATGGGCCTCAGTCGCGACAAGGTGCAGCGCCTGGAGAAAAAGGCGCTGCTCAAACTGCGGCGCAAACTCGCTCCTGCCCTGCATCCCGAGGCATCCAGAGGGAGGTGATTCCTCTCGCTGCAGCCAGCGGCATGAGCACAGCAGGAGCCATGCAGATTCTGGTCATTCGACTTCTCTGCCGTCAGGGCAACCTAAAACCAAAGAGACCAACCTTTGGTTGAGCCAGGCTGCCTGAATGACACTGATTCAATCGCTTCGAGATCGTTCTGCTTTTCCTGTTTCGGCTCCCACGGCTGACTATCAGAATCTGCTTCTGAGCCTGCCGGATGTTGTCCTCCATCTGCGTGAGGGGGTGATCGACTGGGTCTCCCCTTCGCTCACCAGCCTTCTCGGGTGGAGACAGGAGGACTGGCAGGGCAAGCCGTTGCAGCAGTTCATCCATCCGGAGGGGCTGCCCACCACCATCACCATGCTTCTCAGCCTCGATAAGGGGCAGAGGGTGATGCTGCGCCTGCGGTTGCTGGAGCTCTGTGGCTCCTATCGCTGGGTGGAAATTCATGCGGGTCCGTATATCAATAAACGCGGTCAGCTTGATGGCGTCGTGGCCTGCTTCTGGTGCATCGACAAGGACATGCAGGTTCAGGACGAACTCAAGCACCGGGCCAGTGTCGATGAGCTCACGAATCTCTTCAATCGCCGCGAGGGATTGCAGCGGTTGAAGCAGCTGTTCATCAGCAATGTCTACAACAGCCAGAATCTGGCCCTGCTTTTCTGTGATATTGATCATTTCAAGACGATCAATGATCTCTATGGCCACTCCTGCGGCGATCTTGTGCTCAAGAGTGTGGCCGAGCGGCTTGCCAAGGGCCTCCGCGCTCAGGATGTCGCTGCCAGGCTCGGCGGGGATGAGCTGCTGGTGGTTCTCAATGGCGTGAGCCGGGAGGAAGATGCGGTTCGCATCGCCGAGAAGCTGCGCACTGCGGTGGCCGAACCGATCCTCTGGAATGGCAAGGGGATTCGGGCCACCCTCAGCATCGGAGTGGCCCTTGCTTCGCCCCACGAAAGCACCGATGAGGCCCTCGCACGCGCCGATGCGGCCCTCTATGAGGCGAAGCGCAACGGCCGCGACCAGGTGGCCTGCCCCCCTGGCTGAAGGGGGCCGGCTCCCGGCTCATTCCTTACGCCATTCGGAGCGGCCGGGTGCCACCCGATGACCATCGCCGGCATGGCGATAGCGGCCATCGGGAGAGGAGGCCTGATAGCGCCCTTCCTGGCTGAGCATCCCCTGCTGGACTTTCTCCATCGGGTGCAGTTTGCCCTGTTGGTTCAGAGAATCCTCCAGCAGGAAGGCGCAGAGGTTGGATACGGATCGCCCCTCCTCTTCCGAGCGCTTCAGCAGCGCTTCGTGCACATGAAAGCTGAGGGTGATGGAAATGCGCCGGGGTTGACGCTGCAGAACACGAAGCCTGTCATTCATGGGGTGAGATGACTAGTCGAGACTTGTAAAGTTTGAGAAACCAGTACTGGTTCTGCACCGGTAGTCTCACCTTAATCTGCACTTCCTTTTCAGCTGAATTTGTTGGCCGATCTGCCTCGGGGCTGCTGCATATCGGGGCGAAATCGGTGATAAGCGGCGCAGGTACCCTCGCTCGATACCATCGGTGCTCCCAGCGGGTGTTCCGGCGTGCATTCCCGGCCGAAGCAGGGGCAGTCCGTCGGTGTGCTGAGGCCCTGCAGAATCCGACCGCTGATGCAGGCGGTTTCCGCTTCCGCTGGAGAATGAGCAGTAGCGGGGCTGGCCAGCCCGAAGCGGCGGGAAGCATCCAGCGTGTCGTAGGGGGGGCTCAGGGCCAGACCGCCCCCGGTGATCGGGCCGAATCCCCGCCAGGGTTGGTCCACCACCGCAAACACCTCCGCCAGCAGGGCCCGGGCCTGGCGATTGCCCTCCGGCCGCACCACCTGGCCATAGGCATTGGCCAGGCCCGCTCGGCCGTCCTCCAGCATCGCAACGCAGGCCAGCACTCCCTCCATCAGCTCCCGCGGCGCGAAGCCGGTGACCACCACGGGCCGTTGATGCCGGCGCACCAGCTGGCGCATTTCGCCGGTGCCCGTCACGGCACAGACGTTTCCGGCGGCCAGAAAGCCCTGCACCTGATTGTGTTCCCCGCTCAGGATCGCCTCCATGGCCGGTGCCACCCGCACGTGCGCCACCAGCAGCGACAGGTTGGGGAGCTGCAGGGCCAGGGCCTGACGGGCCAGCAGCGCCGTGGCCGGTGCGGTGGTCTCGAAGCCCACGGCCAGGAACACCACCTGCCGCTCGGGATGGCTGCGGGCCAGCTCCAGCGCCTGCTGTGGCGAGGTGAGCAGCCGCACATCGCCTCCGGCGGAGCGCACCGCCAGCAGATCGCTAGGGCTGCTGCCGGGTACCCGCAGCATGTCGCCGTAGGAGCAGAGGATCACCCCGGGCTGGCGGGCCAGCTCCATCGCATGGTCGAGGGTGGTGGCGGGGGTCACGCACACCGGGCAGCCGGGTCCATGGATCAGCCGCAGCCCCGCTGGCAGCAGTTGATCCAGCCCCCAGCGCACGATCGCGTGGGTCTGGCCGCCGCACACCTCCATCAGCGTCCAAGGCTGGCTCACCCGTTGGTTCAGCTCAGCCGCCAGCTGCTGCACGGCGGTGGCGTTGTCCGGCGCCCCACCGTTCACCACGGCCCGGGTTCCCCTTCCGGAGCCAGCCGCCGATAGCTCTGGAGGGCGCGCATGTACTGGGCCCGCTCGTATTCGGCCGGATCGGGGCAGCGCTGCTGACTCATGCAGCCGATCAGCTCCCGCGCCGTTCGATGCTCGTGTTCGGCCAGCCAGCGGGAAAGTTCTTCGTTCAGACCGGCCAGCCGTTGCGGCCCATGGCGCAGCAACGCCCCCACCACCTGGGTGACGCAGGCCCCGGCCATCAGCAGACGCACCGTGTCCGTGCCCCGATGCACGCCACCGCTGGCGGCCAGATCGAGGGGCACGCGGCCATGCAGCAGCGCGATCCAGCGCAGCGGCAGGCGCAGATCATGGGGGGTGGAGAGCAGCAGATTCGAGCGCAGCTCCAGGGTTTCGATGTCGATGTCGGGCTGGTAGAAGCGGTTGAACAGCACCAGCGAGTCGGCTCCGGCCGCCGCCAGCCGCTGCGCCATGGCGGCGAGGTTGGTGAAGAACGGCGCCAGCTTCACCGCCAGCGGCAGCGCCACTTCAGCCCGCACCTGCTGCACGATCTCCTCCACCCGCTCCTCGATCACGGCGCTGGAGAGCTGGGGATCGGTGGGCAACGAATAGATGTTGAGCTCGATGGCATGCGCACCCGCCGCCTCCATCTGCCGGGCGCAGCGCACCCAACTGCCCGGCCGGAAGCCATTGAGGCTGGCGATCACCGGAATGGCGAGCCGGCGGCGGGCTTGCTCGATCAGGCGCAGATAGACGTCCTGGCCCACCGCATACAGCGAGGCCTCCGGCCCATAGCTGAGCGCCTCGCCGTAGCTGTCGCTGCCGGCGAGGCTGTAGTGATGCAGCTCGATCTGATCGCGCTCCAGCTGCTCCTCGAACAACGACGGGAGCACCACGGCAGCCGCCCCCGCCTGCTCCAGCGCAACCAATGCCTCCAGGTCGCCACCGAGGGGCGCCGCCGCTCCCACCACCAGCGGGCTGCGCAGCTCCAGGCCGAGATAGGTCACCGAGAGGTCGGGGGGGATCATGGCTCCTGGGGGTGCGCCATGGCGCGATAGAAGGACCAGCGGCGATCGAGCTCGCGCTGCGCCTGACGCTCCAGCTCCCGTGCCCGCTCGGGCTGGCTGAGCGAAAGCATGCGGAAGCGGTTCTCCGTGGCCATCGCCTCCGCCAGGGGGCGCTTCGGTGCCGGCCCATCGAGCTGCAGCGGGTTCTCGCCCCGCTCGCTGCGCCGCGGGTCGTAGCGATAGAGCAGCCATCGCCCCGATTCCACCGCCAGTTTCTGCTGTTCCATGCCCCGGGCCATGTCGATGCCGTGGGCGATGCAGTGGGAGTAGGCCAGGATCAGCGAAGGCCCCGGATAGCTTTCCGCCTCCAGAAAGGCCCGGATCGTGTGTTCATCGCGGGCGCCCATCGCCACGCTGGCCACGTAGACGTTGCCGTAGGTCATCGCCATCAGTCCGAGGTCCTTCTTGGCCGCCTCCTTGCCGCCGGCAGCAAACTTGGCCACCGCTCCCAGCGGTGTGGCCTTCGACATCTGGCCGCCGGTGTTGGAGTACACCTCGGTGTCGAGCACCAGCGCGTTCACATCCTGGCCGCTGGCCAGCACGTGATCCAGACCACCGAAGCCGATGTCGTAGGCCCAGCCATCGCCGCCCACCAGCCAGACGCTCTTTCTCACCAGGGCATCGAGGCCCGCCAGCAGCCGGGCAGCAGCTGATTTCTCCGTTGCCTCCTTGTCTTCGACGTCCAGGTGTTCCTGCAGCAGTTTGCGCAACTCGTCGACGCGCTGGCGCTGGTCGTGGATGCCGGCTTCATCGCTTTGGTCGGCGTCGCGGATCGCCGCCACCAGCTCCGGTGGCAGGGTCGGACAGCGCTCCAGCAGATCCAGGGCCTGGCGGCGCTGCTGATCGAGGGCCAGGCGCATGCCGAAGCCGAATTCGGCGTTGTCCTCAAACAGGGAGTTGCTCCAGGCAGGCCCCCGCCCTTCGCCGTTCTTCGTCCAGGGGGTGGTGGGCAGGTTGCCTCCGTAGATAGAGGAGCAGCCCGTGGCATTGGCCACCAGCATCCGGTCGCCGAACAGCTGGCTGGCCAGCTTGAGGTAGGGGGTTTCGCCACAGCCGGCACAGGCTCCGGAGAATTCGAACAGCGGCTGCTGCAGCTGCTGCTGACCGATGCGGTGCAGATTCAGCCCCAGCCGGGGCGCTTCCGGCAGGCCCAGGAAGAACTCCCAGTTCTGACGGGCCTGCGGCCGCAGCGGTCGCTGCGGCGTCATGGTCAGCGCCTTCCGTTTCGGTTCGGTGCGATCCCGGGCCGGGCACACCTCCACGCACAGCCGGCAGCCGGTGCAGTCCTCCACCGCCACCTGGATGGTGAAGGCCTGGCCGGCGAAGTCGGGGTCGCGGGCGGCGGTGTGCAGGAAGCCGTCGGGCGCTGCGGCCAGGGCTTCCGGCGGCAGCACCTTGGCGCGGATCACGGCATGGGGGCAGACCATCACGCATTTGCCGCACTGCACACACAGGTCGCTGTCCCACACCGGCACGCTTTCGGCGATGTTGCGTTTCTCCCAGCGGGCCGTGCCCGTGGGCCAGCTGCCATCGCAAGGCAGGGCGCTCACCGGCAGCCGATCCCCCTGCCGCGCCAGCATCGGCCCGATCACCTCGCGCACGAACGGCGGCGCCGCGGCCAGCCCTTCGGCGGCGGGTGCTGCAGGCTCAGCCTCTGCTGGTTCCGGCGGCAACGTCTCCCAGTCGAGCGGATGCAGGTTGTCGCGGCTGGCGTCGACCGCCCGCAGGTTCATCGCCACCACCGCCTCCCCCTTGCGCCCGTAGCGGCTACGGATCGACTCGCGGATCCGCTCGATCGCCTCCTGCCGTGGCAGCACACCGCTCAGCGCGAAGAAGCACACCTGCATCACGGTGTTGATGTGGCCTCCCATGCCCGCCTCCCGTGCCACCCGGTGGGCATCGATCAGCCACACCCGTAGCTGTTTCTCCCGGATGCCCTGCCGCAGGGTGTCGGGCAGCCGGTGCCAGCTCTCGGCAGCGGCGAAGGGACTGTTGAGCAGCAGCACGCCCCCCTGCGGCAGCCCCGCGATCAGATCGAAGCGATCCACGAAGTCCCACTGGTGGCAGGCCACCAGGGTGGGCCGCTCGATCAGGTAAGGAGCACGGATCGGACTGCGGCCGAAGCGCAGGTGCGACACCGTGACCGAACCGGCCTTCTTGGAGTCGTAGACGAAGTAGGCCTGGGCGTGCAGATCGGTGCCCTCGCCGATGATCCGGATCGTGCTGCGGTTGGCCCCCACGGTGCCGTCCGACCCCAGCCCGTAGAACACCGCCCGCACCCCGTCCTCCGCTTCGATCGACCAGTCCGGATCGAACGGCAACGAGAGGTGGGTGAGGTCGTCCTCGATGCCGACCGTGAAGTGGCGCAGCGGTGGCGGTGCAGGTGCCTGTGGAGGCGCCAGTACTGCAGCAAGATGGTCGAACACCGCCTTCGCCATCGCCGGTGTGAACTCCTTCGACGCCAGGCCGTAGCGGCCCCCCATCACCCGCGGCAGGGAGGAGGAGCCCGGGCGTTCCTGCCACGCTTCGCTTAGGGCGGTGACCACATCGAGGTAGAGCGGTTCACCGGCGGACCCCGGCTCCTTGCAGCGGTCGAGCACCGCGATCGCCCGCACCGAGGCGGGCAGGGCCGCCACGAACAGGTTCACGCTGAACGGCCGGAACAGCCGCACCTTCAGCACCCCCACCCGCTCCCCCTGCTGCCGCAGGCGCTCGGCGGTGGCCTCGGCGGTTTCGGCACCGGAGCCCATCAGCACGATCACCCGCTCGGCATCGGGGGCACCGCAGTAGTCGAACGGCTGGTAACGACGACCCGTGAGCGCCATGAACTGATCCATCGCCTCCTGCACCAAGGCCGGAAAACGGTCGTAGTGGCGATTCACCGATTCCCGCGCCTGGAAGTAGACATCCGGGTTCTGGGAGGTGCCCCGCAGCACCGGATGGTCGGGGCTGAGGGCCCGCCGGCGGTGCTCTTCCAGCGGCTCCTCCGGGATCAGCGCCTGCAGCTGCGCATCGGAGATCCCTTCCACCTTCTGGATCTCATGGGAGGTGCGGAAGCCGTCGAACATGTGCAGGAACGGCAGCCGCCCGTTCAGCGAGGCCCGCAGGGCGATGGCGGCGAAGTCGCCCGCCTCCTGCACCGAGGCCGAGCAGAGGATGGCGCAGCCGGTGCCGCGGCAGGCCATCACATCGCTGTGGTCACCGAAGATCGACAGCCCCTGGGCCGCCAGCGACCGGGC
>JBKDOV010000095.1:0-29012 GCA_046342815.1 Cyanobacteriota bacterium | reverse complement strand
TCGGTGAAGGTGTTCCAGGACGCCCTGGCCGACTGCAAGACCGTGATCTGGAACGGCCCGATGGGCGTGTTCGAGTTCGACGCCTTCGCCGCCGGCACCAACGCCATCGCCACCACCCTGGCCGACCTGAGCGACAAGGGCTGCTGCACGATCATCGGCGGCGGCGACTCGGTGGCGGCAGTCGAGAAGGCTGGCCTGGCCGACCGGATGAGCCACATCTCCACCGGCGGCGGCGCCAGCCTCGAGCTGCTGGAAGGCAAGGTGCTGCCCGGCGTGGCCGCCCTCGACGAGGCCTGATCCTCGCGCCTGGGCCGGTTCTCCGCCGCCTGCGGCGCGGTCAACCGGCCCAATCGGCACCATGATCAAGGGGGTTCCGGCGTTCAAGGGCACCCCTGTGATCTGCTCCCGTCCCGTGCTGGCCAGCGCAGCCCTGCTGCTGGCCGGCGTTCTGGCCCCAGCCGTCCTCTCCCCATCCGTCCTCTCCCCATCCGTCCTGGCACGTCCGGTCAACCCCGGCGGCCTGGGCGGCCCCCGTTCGGGAGCAGGCGTACTGCCCGGCGCCGGTGCCGGCCGGGCCGGCGTCGGCCTCGACGGCAGACCGGGGGTGGGATACGGCGGCGTGGGAGGCCCCGCCAGCGGCGCCGGCGTGCGGCCCGGCGTGGGCTGGGGCGCGCCAGGCCCCGGGCTCACCCGAGCCCCCGCGGCGGCCTATGGGGCGGCAGTGGTTCACCCCGGCTGGGGCAACGGGGGCTACTGGGCAGCCCGCCCCTGGTCCTACGGCTGGTACGGCCCCACGCCGATGCCCTGGTGGGGAGCGACGGCCGGCCTGATGACGGGCGCTGCGATCGCCGCGGCCGTGAACAGCTCGGTCGCCGCCCAGTCCCCCGTGATCGTGGTGAGCAACACGCCCTACCAGCTCAACTACGCGAGTGTGCAGGGCCTGGCCAACCAGCAGGTGCGCTTCACCTACCTGGCCTCCGGCATTCCGGTGAGCGCCACGGGCGATTGCCGCCTCGGGCTGATCAACGGCGTGACCGTGGCCGGTGCCAACGCCCAGCTGCTCAACACCGCCTGCAGCGTGGCCTTCGGCCCCGGCAGCTGAGCAGGCTCAGATCGTGGGCGCCGCGCCATTGACCGGCGCCTTCATCCGGGAGGGAGGCGGCTGGATGCCATTGCGCTGCAACAGGGCCCTCATCGCGGCGCGATGGTCGTCGCGCTGCTTCTGGTAGGCATTGCGCTCCTGCTTCATGCAGGCACGCAGGCCGTCGCCGTTGGTGGCGGCGCTCAGGCAGCGTTCGCCCTGCTGCAGGATCGCGATCCGTTGGCGATGGTCCTGGAGCACCAGCGCACGCTGCTCCGGAAAGATCTTCTGTTGCTGGGTCTGGCTGAGCTGGGGCCGGGGGCGGGGGGCCAGGGTCTGGCCCTGGGCCAGGGCCGGGGTGGCACTGCCCAGCAGCAGCAGCAGGGTCGCCAGACGACCGAATCGACCACCACGGGAACGGGCGGAACGGGCCGCGGATCGGGCAAGGGGGGCAGGCACTTGAGGGGTCTCCGGCAGGGAAGGTGCCCATCCTGCGCAGCCGATCCAACCGAAATGCAACTGCCGCCCACCGAGTCATGACTGAATGTGACCGGGCTCCGTCGGATCCGGCAGGGACAGGCCCCGCAGCGCCACCCCGGACCCTGCCGCCCCCACCAGCCGCTCCAGCCCGCCGCCGTGGTCCCGGGCCACCCGTTCGGCGATCGCCAGCCCCAGCCCGCAATGGCCCTGGCCACTGCGGGCGGCATCGAGCCGCTGGAAGGGCTGGAGCGCCGTCTGCCATTGCGGCGCGGCAATGCCGGGGCCCTGATCCCACACCTGAATCTCAAAGCCTTCGGCGGGCCCTTGCACGGGGCCGCCCGCGGGCCCTCCCGGCCCGGCCGCGGTTGGCGACCAGGGCCGCAGCACCAGCCGCAGCGGCGGCCGGCCATGGCTGGAAGCGTTGTCGAGCAGGTTGGCCACGGCGCGGGCCAGGGCGATCGGGCGCACCCTCCGCCGCAGCGGCACCAGATCCAGGTCGAGCGACAGGGAATCGACCTGGGCCGCCGTTTCGGCCAGCAGCTCTTCCAGGGGCAGCTCCAGCGCCGGCTCCTCCTGCCCCACCGCGGCGAAGGCGAGGAACTGGGAGGTGATGCGCTCGAGCGCGGCGATGTCGCCGGTGGCGCGGTCCAGCTCCCGGGCCGACATCGGCCCGGAGGCAGCGATCTCCAGCCGCAGGCGCAGGCGGGTGAGCGGACTGCGCAGATCGTGGGCGAGACCGGCGAGCATCGTGGTGCGTTCCTGCTCTGCCCGCTCCAGCCGCTCCAGCATGGTGTTGAAGCGCTGCGTCAGCTGCCGCACCGCCCGGGAACCGCGGGCGGGCACGGGCGCCGGCCAGGCCTCCAGCCCCACCGCGGCCAGAGCTTCCTCCAGCCGCCGCAACGGCCGCTGCACCTCCAGGCTGAGAAACAGGAGGCAGGCCCCCAGACCGCCGACCCCGAAGCCCAGCCCCAGCGCCAGGGGGTCCGGGGGGCGCTGCAGGGGCGAAGGCAACGGCGCCCACACCCAGATCGTCTCCAGGGGGGAGGCCATCTCCACCCACACCCCCGGCGGGTCCTGGGCAGCGGCCCGCAGCACCGGGCAGGCCCCCAGGCGGCGGCACAGCTGGCGCTGCAAGCGATCGGCCCGGCCCCGCAGCGGCCGCGCGGCGCGCTCCAGGGGCACACTGCCCGCCGGCACGGCCCCCACCGCCAGCGGCAGGCCGCTGATCCGGGCCAACGCCGCTGGGCTGAAGCGCTCCAGCGCCACTTCCCCAAGCACCAGGCTCGAGGCCAGCTCGGAGCCCAGCTGCTCGATCTGGGCCTGTTCCAGCCGGCTCCCCACCAGCAGCTGCATCAGCAGCAGGCTGGAGGCTGTGAGTCCGGCCGCCACGGCGCCATAGCCGAGGAGCCGTCGCAGCTCAGTGCGCACGGGGCCGACCATCAGGCACGAAAACGTAGCCATACCCCCAGACGGTCTGCAGGTAGCGGGGCCGGGCCGGATCCGGCTCGATCAGCCGCCGCAACCGCGACACCTGCACATCCATGCTGCGGCTGTCGGTCTCGCTGGCGGGGCCCCGGGCCAGCTCGATCAGCTGCTGCCGCGACAACGGCCGGTGCGGATGGCCCACGAACACCACCAACAGGGCGAACTCACCGCTGGTGATCGGCACCGCCAGGCCGGCACGCTCGAGGCTGCGGGCGGCCGGATCGAGAACGCATTCGCCGAACTGCACGGGCTCGGCGGTGGCAATCGCCCCCCCCGCCGCAGCGACGGCGATACGACGCCGCAGCACCGCCTCGATCCTGGCGCTGAGCTCCCGGGGCAGGAAGGGCTTGGCGAGGTAGTCATCGGCCCCCTGCTCCAGACCGATGATCCGATCCACGGCATCGGCCCGGGCCGTGAGCATCACCACCGGCAGGTCATCGCCGCCGTCGCGCAGGCGGCGCAGCAGCTGGAGGCCATCGTCGCCGGGCAGCATCAGATCCAGCACCAGCAGATCGGGTCGCTCACCCCCGAGGCGGCCCTGCAGGCGGGCCAGCAGCTGGGCGCCATCGTGCAGGATGCGCACCTCATATCCCTGGTCGCCGAGATAGGAGACCAGCATGCGACCCAGCTCGGGATCGTCATCGACGACCCAGATCCTCTGGGATCTGGCCATGGCGGCGAACACGGGCGGCGAAGCAAGTCTGCTCGCCGGCCAGCCAGGGCCCTGATCTGCAAGCTCTAGGGTGGTGGATTGCCCGGATCCGGCCCCGCCGTCCAGTTCTGCCGCCCATGACGGTGATCTTCAACGGGGTCGAAATGTTCGACTTCAAAGGCAGCGGCATCAAGTATTTCAGCCGTTCCCTGCTGGCAGCCGCCCGTCGCAGCGGGATCGATTCCGCCCTGCTGCTGCAGACCAAAGGCAGTGGAGCGGAAAGCGTGCTGGCCCGCTCAACCCTGTTCCAGCTGCATCAACCGCAGGGATCCAGGGCCGCCAAGATCCAGCTGCAGTTGCAGGAACGGCTGCTGGCACCCTTCCGTCTGCGCCCGCCGCGCCTGAAGGCGGTGCCGATCCCTGCCGGTGACCCCCTGCAGAGCATCGCCTTGAAGCGACTGCCCGGCACGGGCCGCGAACCGCGCTTCCTGGCGGGTCAGAGATTGTTCTTCACCGCCCGCCAGCGTTTCGCCCTCAACGGCAGCTTCACCGCCCTGAAGGTGCCCCAGGCGGGCGCCCTGCTGCACAACCCCCTGCCCTATCCGCTGCTGCTGGAAGGGGGAGCCACGATCACCACGGTGCATGACCTGATCCCGCTCACCCATCCGGAGGTCTGCCTCGACAAACCCGAAGAGTTCCACAGGTTGATCAGCCGCGTGCTGCGCCACAGCGCCGCCATTCATGCCATCAGCAAGTACACCGCCGACACCCTGATGGAGATCTACGGGGCCGGCCTGCGCGATCGGATCCACGTGATTCCCCAACCGGCACCGGTGCCGCTGGTGGCTCCCGGGCAGCGCCAGCAGCTGGTGGAGGAGCACCTGGCGGTGTGGGATCGCCTGCACCGCGAAGGCGAGGGCTACCTGCTCCAACTCGGTTCGATCGAACCGAAGAAAAACCACGACACCACCGTGCAGGCCTTCCGCGAACTGCGCCGTCGCTACCCGGACCTGCAGCTGGTGGTGGTGGGCAAACGGGGCTGGCTGTGCGAAGAGATCTGCGAGACCCTCAGCAAAGGGCGCAGGCAGGGAATCGTCTGGTTGGGTTCGGTGCCGCGCAGCACCGTGGAGCACCTGCTGCGAGGGGCGCTGGCCCTGGTGTTTCCTTCCCTGGTGGAGGGCTGGGGTCTGCCGCCCCAGGAGGCGATGGCGATGGGCACACCAGCGGTCGTGGCCGACATCCCTCCCTGCCGGGAAGCCTGCGGAGACGCCGCCCTGTTCGTGGACCCACCCACCGACGTCACCCGACTGCGGGACGCGGTGCTTCACCTGCTCGGTGATCGGGACCGCTATGGAGAGATCGTGCAGCGCAGTCTGGTGCAGGCCTCCGTGCACGATCCGGAGCAGTTCGGTACGGCGATGGCAGGCTTCTATCGCCGGCTGGGGGCCTGAAACTCAGGGGTTGAGTTCGGCCTTGTCGGCCACCACCCGCACCCGCTTGGTGGCGCTGATGATCCCTTTCGGATGCACCAGCAGCACGGCCCAGGTCTGGGCTCCGGGGGAGAGGGGGGCCTGCACGGTCTTGAACAGACCGCCACCGCCGAGGGCCCCCAGCTCCATGCTGGGGCTCTCCATTTCCGCCACCTGCTGGGGGGTGAGCGCCACGATGCCGCCGGCGGTGATCGCCCCGTTGAGGGGATCGTCGAAGATCACGTCCACGTCATACCGCTGGCCGGTGAGCACCGCATCGGGGATCAGCACACTCACCGCCGGCGACTGTTCACCACTGCGGAGCAGCGAACGCTCGCGCAGCACCGTCTGGCCATCGATCTGGGAGCCATGGCTCTCCAGAACCAGCTGCTGCTCGGCGTCGAGGCGGTAGATGATCGCCCCATCCCGACGGGTGCCGCTCACCTTCACGGTCACGGTGGGCTGACCGTTCTGCAGGGGGGCAGCCGGGATGACCTTCCAGGTGAGATCGGGAAACTGCTGACGCAGCTTGCTGCGGCGCGCCTCCAGCCGCACCGGATCGAGCCCCTTGCCAGCGTGCAGCACTGCGTCAAGCGAGCCGGCGGCAGGGCTGTTGAGGGCCGCCTCCAGGGCCTGCAACTGGGCGGCGCTGGCGGGAGCCGCCCGCAGGGGAGGAGCAGCGATCCCCGCCACAGCGGCAAGCAGACCGGCCAGCAGGGCGGAGGAAAACGCGGCGGGCAGGCGGCGGAGAACGGTCATGCGCAGCGGACAGGGGCCAGGGGCCGCAGGATCGGCTTTTAAGTTAGGCGCGCTTTCCCCCTCCACCCATGCCAACCGTTCTGATCGCTGCCAGCGGTACGGGTGGCCACCTGTTCCCGGCCCTGGCGGTGGCCGATGCCCTGCCATCCGACTGGCAGGTGCAATGGGTGGGGGTACCGGATCGGCTGGAGCGGCAGCTGGTGCCGTCCCGCTATCCGCTGAACACCGTGCGGGCTGGAGGCCTGCAGGGAAGGGGCCTGCGCAAGCTGTGGAATCTGCTGCAGCTGCTGAATGCCACCCGACCGATGCGGCGTCTGATCCGCAGGGAGCGGGTATCGGCCGTGTTCAGCAGCGGCGGCTACATCGCCGCACCGGCGATCCTGGCGGCCCGTTGGTGCGGTGTGCCGGTGGTGCTGCATGAAAGCAACGCCATCCCCGGCAAGGTGACCCGACTGCTGGGGCGCTATTGCAGCCATGTGGCGGTGGGTCTGCCGCAGGCGGCGGAGCGGTTGCCCCACTGCCACCCCCTGGTCACCGGCACCCCCGTGCGCCAGGCCTTCCTCGAGCCTGCACCGCTGCCAGCCTGGGTGCCGGAAGGACAGGGGCCCCTGCTGCTGGTGATGGGCGGCAGCCAGGGGGCGGTGGGACTGAACCGCATGGTGCGACCGCTGCTGCCGAAGCTGGCGGCGGCCGGCTGCCGGGTGGTGCACCTCACCGGCAGCAGCGACCCGGAGGCCGGTCAGCCGTTGCCCGAAGGAGTGATGGAGCGGCCGTTCAGCGATGAGCTGCCGGGCCTGCTGCAGCACTGCGACCTGGCGATCAGCCGGGCCGGGGCCGGCAGCCTCAGCGAGCTGGCGGTGTGCGGCACCCCCACGATCCTGGTGCCCTACCCCCAGGCCGCCGACCGGCACCAGGACGCCAATGCCGCCGCCGCCGCCGCCCTCGGCGCCGCCGTGATCGTGTGGCAGCACCAACCCGGAGAACCGTCCTTGGAACAGGCGGTCTGGCGGCTGCTGGGTCCGCGGCTGGAGGGCAGGGAAGGGGACGAGGATCCGCTGCTCATCCTGCGGCAGGGCATGCAGCAGCTGGCGGTGCGGGACGCCGACCAGCGCCTCGCCCGGCTGCTGGTGGACCTGGCCTGATCAGGCGAGCAGGCGCTTGATCGCCCCCACCAACAGGGCCGTTTCGGCCTGGGGACGGGCCGCGATCCGGAAGTACTGGGAGCCGCCGCCGAGCAGCGAGCTGCATTCCCGCACCTGGCAGCCGTAGCGGGTGAGCAGGGCATTGCGCAACCGCAGGCCGGGGTACTGGTCCGCCACGCGGAAGTACACGAAGTTGGCCTTGGAGGGATACACGCGGATCTGGGGGATCTCCCGCAGCCGGGCCTCCAGGTAGAGGCGATCGCGCACCACCTGGCGGCGGGCCTGCTCATAGGCGGGCAGGTGGTTCGAAAGTTCGCGAATCAGCAGTTCGCCGAGGCTGTTGATGTTCCAGGCCGGCAGAGCGGCGGCCAGGGTGCGCGCCAGGTCGGGATTGGCCACGGCATAGCCGAGACGGAGGCCATGGAGCCCGAAGGTCTTGCCCAGGCTGCGGAGCACCAGCGCATTGGGGAAGGCCGCCACCCGGGCCGCCACCGAAGGCACCGCCGACTCCTCGGCGAAATCGATGAAGGCCTCATCGATGACCACCAGATCGAGATCCCGCAGCTCGGCCATCACCTCCAGCACCTCCGCCGGCTCCATCAGGGCGCCGGTGGGATTGCCGGGATTGCAGAGCAGGGCCACCCGGGCGCCGGAGCGCCGCACGAACTCCACGTATTCGGCAGGGGAGAGGGCGAAATCGCGACTCTCGGGGCACTGGTAGGTGTGCAGTTCCTTGCCACTGCCCACCACCACGTCGCTCCAGCGATTGAAGGAGGGGGTGGCCAGGGCGAAGGAATCGCGAACGAACAGACGGTCGATCCAGCTGATCAGCTCCGAGGCGCCATTGCCGAGCACCAGGGTGTCGGGGTCATAGCCGAGGGTGCGGCCCAGCACCTCAGCGATCGTGCCATTGGCGGAAGGGGAACGACGAAGGCTCTCTTCCAGCCGATCGCCCAGCGCCCGGAACAGGTCCGTAGTCGGGAAATAAGGATTGACAGGTGTATCGAAATCCCTTACGTCCCTTGCCTCACCATCGATGCTGCGGGTGAGGCTTCCCAGCCTTGGCATTGAGGCCGAGTGGTCGTAATCGGCAAGATTGACCGGGCTCAACGTCATAACCATACCTCGGGCTTTCGCCTCTTCGTGCATCAATCCTGCCCTCTTATGAGCCGCTACAGGGTGATGATCCAGCCAAGGGTGTCTTAGAAATGACTCCAGATTTTCCTAATGGGATCTTCACCCTCCGGGTGATTCCCCAAGCTCCCTGCGCAGAGCAGCCAGCAGGCGGCGATGGCCGCGACGATCCTGCAGCCCGATGCGCAGCCAGGCCGGCCCCAGCCCGGGAAAGGAGCGACAGTCACGCAGCAGGATGCGATGCCGTTGCTCGAGGGCCTGGCGCAGCGGCTCCAGCCCCTCTCTGGGCTCCCCACCAAGATCTGCACCCGGGTCAGCACCTGGTGCGGCCGCGGTGCGCACCAGCAGGAAATTGGCGGCCGAGGGGCAGGGCTGCAGGCCGGGCAGGGCCGCCAGACGGCGCGACAGCCAGGCCCCTTCCTCCGCCACCCACCGCTGCACCCGGCGCTGCCAGAGCGGATCGGCGAGCAGCGCCGGCGCCACCGCGGCCGCCAGGCCGTTCACCGGCCAGGGATCGCGCCAGGACGCCCAGCGCGCCAGCCTTTCGGGTTGGGCCAGGGCATAACCGAGCCGCAGGCCGGCGATTGAAAAGAGCTTGGTGAGGCTGCGGATCACCACCAGCCCGGGGTGGTGGGGGAGCAACGGAACCAGCGACTGCAGCTCGCCCTGGGGCACCAGCGGCAGGAACGCCTCATCCACGATCACCAGCTCGAAGCGGTTCAGCAGGGGCTCCAGCGAGGCGCGGCTCCAGAGCTGGCCAGTGGGGTTGTGGGGATTGGTGATCCAGAGCACCCGGGCCGGGGCGGCCGCGGCGCCGGGATCGGGATAGGGCTGGGGGAAGGCGCCCCCCCACTCCAACGGCAGGGGCTGGGGAAGCCAGGCCCCCTGCCAGCAGCCGAGGGCGCGGCCGTAGTCGGCGAAACCGGGGGTCGCCAGCAGGCTGGTGCCGAGGGCGGCGGCATCACGGGCGGCCCAGGTGAACAGCTCGGCGGCGCCGTTGCCCGGCAGCACCCAGGCCGGATCGAGCCCATGGGCCCGGGCCAGGGCCCGGCGCAGCTCGGTGTAGTCCCGGTCGGGATAATCCCGCAGCGCCAGGCCTGCCGCCGCCCGCCGCAACTGGCGCCGCAGCCCGGCCGGCGGGCCGAACGGCACAAGGGAGGCGCTGGCATCGAGCAGCTGCTCAGGCCGGCAGCCGAGGCGGCGGGCGGCGGCGCTGCGGTTGCCGCCGTGGGGAGGGAAGACTTCGTCCGGCAGGGCCCACGACGCCGTTGGCGGCACCATAGACAGGGGAACCCGCCGCTCCGCGCCATGTCGCAGCCCTCCTTGCCCTACGTGGACCGGATCCTCAACGGTCTGGGGGATCCGGAGGTGGCCACCCTGTTCGGCCGGCATCTGCACTGGGGGTACTGGGCCGACCCCAACCAGGCCCTGCTCACCCCCGCCGACTTCGCCGCTGCCGCCGAAGCCCTGACCCAGCGGATCTGCGAAGCCGCCGGCCTGGCCGATGGCCAGCGCATCCTCGATGTGGGCTGCGGTCTCGGCGGCACCCTGATGGCGATCAACGAACAGTTTCAAGGGGTGGAGCTGGTGGGGCTGAACATCGACCCGCGGCAGCTGGCGGTGGCCCGCGCCCAGGCCGTGGCGCGGCCGGGCAACACGATCCGCTTCGTGGAGGGGGATGCCTGCGAAATGCCGTTCCCGGATGGGTCGTTCGACCGGATCCTGGCGGTGGAGTGCATCTTCCATTTCCCCAGCCGAACCCGGTTCTTCTCGGAGGCGCGACGGCTGCTGCGCCCCGCAGGCCGTCTGGCCCTCTCGGATTTCGTCAACACCCCGGCGCTGCAGGCGTTCACGGCCCTGGATCAGCAGCGGGCCGACCTGCGGGCCAGCTATGGCAACACCACCGTGATCAGCGGAGCGGCCTATGAACGCCTGGGCGAGGCGGCGGGCCTGGGCCGCCCCACGGTGGACGACATCACCTTCCACACCCTGCCCACCTACCGGGTGCTGAGCCGCCATCCGGTGCTGCTGCCCGAGCGGGTGGATCAGCGCATCAACCAGCTGCTCGAGTGGGTGACGCGGCTGGGCCTGCTCCGCTACCGGATCCTCTCCTGGCGTCCTCAGCCGTCGGAGTCCGGCGCCCCTAGCCTGGATCCGCCAGACCGCACGCCAGCTGACTCCTCCCGTGCTGCCTGATCCCCCCCTGCAGGAGCTCCTCCGCAGCATCGGTGGGGTGCTGCTGGGCAAGGAGCATGCGGTGAAGCTGGCGCTGGCCTGTCTGCTGGCCCGCGGCCACCTGCTGATCGAGGACCTGCCGGGCGTGGGCAAGACCACCCTGGCGGAGGCGCTGGCCCGCAGCTTCGGCCTGGCCTTCAAGCGGATGAGCTTCACCAGCGATCTGCTGCCGGCGGACCTCACCGGCCTCAACGTGTTCGACCCCGCCAGCGCCAGCTTCCGCTTCCAGCCTGGTCCGCTGTTCAGCCAGGTGCTGCTGGCCGATGAGATCAACCGCGCCAGTCCGCGCACCCAGAGCGCCCTGCTCGAAGCGATGGCGGCGGGGCAGGTGAGCGTGGACGGCACCAGCCATCCGCTGCCCCAGCCGTTTCTGGTGATCGCCACCCAGAACGGCCTCGACCAGACGGGCACGGCACCGCTGCCGGAATCCCAGCTCGACCGCTTCCTGATGCGTCTCCACCTCGGCTTTCCCAGCCGCGAGGCGGAGCGGAGGCTGCTGGAGGGGCACAGCGAGGCCCCGGCAGACCTGCGGCCGATCCTGACGCCGGCCGGCCTGCTGGCCCTGCAGCAACAGGTGCGCCGCCAGCACTGCAGCGAAGCGCTGCTCAACTACGTGCTCGACCTGCTCGCCCGCAGCCGCGAACCCGACCAGCGGGGCTTCCCGCTCTCCCCCCGGGCCGGACTGGCCCTGGTGGAGGCGGCCCGGGCCTGGGCCCTGCTCGAAGGGCGGCCCCACGTGATCCCGGACGACGTGCAGGCGGTGCTGGAAGCGGTGTGCGAACACCGCCTCGACGGCGGCCAGCCCCGGGGCGCGGCGGGGGAGCTCAGCCGTGAGCTGGTGGCCGGGGTGGAGGCGATGCGCTGAACAGCATGGGTCTGCGGCAGCGGGTGGAGCGGCTGATGCCGCCCCGGCGGGGCCCCTCGCTGCGGCTGGGGCTGCGCAACCTCTACATGGTGCCGACCCGCTTCGGTTTCCTCTGGCTGGGCGCCAGCCTGCTGCTGCAGGTGGTGGCGGTGCAGATGCAGCGCAACGGTCCGCTGCTGCTCAGCTTCCTGCTGCTGGGCCTGTTTCTGCTGACGATGCACCTCACCCCCCTCAACCTGCGGGGAGTGGAACTGGCCAGCGGCACCCCGGCCGCCGGCCACGCCGGCACGGCGCTCGCCTATCCACTGCGGCTCCGTTGCCCGGGCCGCTGTGAGGGGTTGGAGCTGCAACTGGGGAAGGGGCCGCTGCAGCGGCTGGGGCCGCTGGAGAAGGGGGAGCATCGCCTCGCTCCGGTGTGGACCCCGGCGCAGCGGGGCTGGCAGAGCCCCGGGCCGCTGCGACTGCAGTCCACGGCACCGCTGGGGTTGTTCGTGTGCTGGACGCGCTGGCAGCCGGCCGCGCCCCAGCTGGTGTATCCGGCCCAGCGGACCGGGCCGGTGCGGGAAACCTGTCTGCCCCGGGCCCCTCGCTCGGAGCCGGCGGAGGGCTCCCGCCGGGCGGAGGGGGCCGAAGGCGATGAATGGCACGACCTGAGGCCGCACCGGCCGGAGGACGGCAGTACGCGGCTGGCCTGGAAACTGGTGGCCCAGGGCCGCGGGAACTACAGCAAGAGCTTCCGCTCTCCTGCCTCGGAGGAGCGGCTGCTGGCCCCGGATCCGGCGCTGCCGCTGGAAACGGCGCTCGAGCACCTGAGCGAGCGGATCGGGCGGCTGCATGGTCTCGGCGAGACCTACGGACTGCTGCTGCCGGATCGGGAGATCCCGCCGGCCTCGGGGGCGGCCCAGCGCGACCGCTGCCTGGCGGCCCTGGCGGAAACCCGCTGAGTGCCCATGGATCGCGGCGTCTGGCGATGGCAGTGGCTGGCGATGGCGGTGCTGAGCGCCGGGCTGGTGCTGCTGCCGTGGAACCAGCCGATCAGCTGGCTGGTGATCGGCCTGGGCGTGCTCACGGCCCTGAAGCTGCGGGAGGCCCGGGAGCGGCCGGAGCATCGGTTGGTGGGGCTGCTGCAATTGGTGCTGGCCGGCCTGCTGGGGGCCCTGCAGCCGGAGCTGGGGCCGAGCCTGCTGCAGTGCCTGGCGGTGCTGCTGGCCCTGGCTGGACTGCTGGCCCAGGAGCTGGGGCAGGGCCCGGGCTGGCGGCTGCTGCTGCGTCGCAGCGCCAGCGTGCTGCTGGCGGCCCTGCCGATGGCCCTCGTGCTGTTTCTGCTGGTGCCGAGGCTGGCACCGTTCAACGAACTGTCCGCTGGGCAGGGGCCGGGGGCCTGGACCGGCCTGAGCGAAAACCTGGAGCCAGGCCAGATCGCAGCCCTGGGCACCAACAGCGCTCCCGCCGCCCGGGTGGTGTTCCTGGCCGGCGCAGCACCGCCGCCCAGCCAGCGCTACTGGCGGGTGCTGGTGCACGAGGGCTTCGATGGAAGCCGCTGGAGCAGCCTGGCGCGGCGATCAGCGCGGGCTGCGGGCGAAACGGGCGCGCCTGACGAAGCACCAGGCGACACCAGCGGGCCGATCCTGCAGCTCTGGCTCAACGAACCGAGCGGGCTGGGCGCCGTGCCCTGGAGCGGCGAGGGCCGCCCCCTGGGCCCCGACCTGCAGCTGCGCCGCAACGGCGAACTCCAGCACCGCGGCGGTTCCGGCCAGCGGCGCCTGTACGGGATCGCAGCCGGCACCACCCGGTGGCAGCGACAGCCACCGAGCCCCTGGGCGCTGGCGTTGCCGGCGGGCAGCAACCCGCGGCTGGAGGCCCTGGGGCAGGGCTGGCGGCAGCAGGGCACGGCGGCCGAACGGCTGGCGAAGGCGGAACGCTGGTTCCGCCAGGGCGGCTACCGCTACAGCCGCCGCCCCGGCACCCTGCCGGAAGTGGCCCCCCTGGATGCCTTCCTGTTCGAGCGGCGTCAGGGGTTCTGCGGTCACTACGCCAGTGCGTTCACCGCCCTGATGCGCGCCGCGGGGGTGCCGGCCCGGGTGGTGAGCGGCTACGTGGGGGGAGAGTGGGTGCAACCGCTGGGAAACCGCGGCTACCTCGACCTGCGCCAGTCGGATGCCCATGCCTGGAGTGTGGTGTGGCTGGAGGGGGAGGGCTGGCGGCGGGTCGATCCGAGCACCTGGGTGGCGGGAGGCGGCCTGGGCGAAGGGCAGCGGCCAACGGGCTGGGGAGAGGTGCTGGAGCGTGGACCGCTGGGCTGGCTGCGCCACCAGTGGTGGGGACTCGACCTGGCCTGGTCGCAGCTGTGGCTCGGCTTCGACCGCGACCGCCAGGCGGCCCTGCTGCAGCGCCTGATCGGCACCGACACCCGCTGGCTGGGGCTGCTGGTGCTGGCGGCCGTGGGGCTGGGGCTGGCAATCGGGCTCGGACTGCTGGGCTGGTTGCGCAACCGCGGCGGCGACCCCTGGCGGCGGGAACTGGAGCGCAGCCTGGCGGCGTTCGCGCCCCATGGGCTGGCTCCGGCGGCGGGCGAGAGCCTGCCCCGGTTCGCGGCCCGGGCCCGGCAGCGATGGCCGGACCTCGAAGGCGAGCTGCACAGCCTGGTGGCGCTGTACGAGAGCCATCGCTTCGCCGACCCCCGCAGTGGCGGCCCCGGCAGCGCCGGCCCCCGCAACGGCGAAACGACCCACCGCCAACTGCGAAAAGTGCGGCGACGCCTGGTCCAACAGCTGGGGCGGCTGCCCCGCTGATGCGCAAGCCGGGGGATCGGAGTACAAAGGATCGGCCCAGCCGGCGGCAGACGATGAAATTTCGAGCCCAGTCCCCGCTCACGGCCGCGTTGGTGCTGCTGCTGGGAAGCGGTCTGCTCACGGCAGGGGCGGCCCGCGCCGCGGGCATGGAGGATCTGATGCGGCTGCTGGAGAAGCGGGGCTGCCGCGATTGCCGACTGCAGGATGCGGATCTGGTGAATGCGGACCTGCGGGATGTGGACCTGCGGGGCGCCCAGCTGCAAAGGGCGAATCTGAGCCAGGCCCGGCTGGATGGCGCCCGACTCGATGGCGCCGACCTCAGCTTCACGAGCCTGAATGGGGCGTCCCTGCGCGGCGCCGACCTGCGGGGAGCGCGGCTGGAGGGCACGGATCTGCGCTTGAGCGACCTGAGCGGCGCCCAGCTGGATCCGGGAGCGCTCAGCCAAAGCCACTGGCAACAGGCACGGGGGCTGAACGCCAGCCAGTTCAGCTATGCCGAACTCCACAATGCGGGCGTGGATGCGGCGATGCAGAGCCGGCACCAGGAGGCGGAGCGGCTGTTCGGAGAGGCGATCCGCCAGCAACCAGAAGCCCCAATCAGCTGGGTGGCGCGGGGGCTGAGCCGCAACGAGCAGGGCAAGACCACCGAAGCCGCCCGCGACTTCGACTACGCCGCTGCCCTCTACGAACAGGGCGGCGACCAGCAACAGGCCGCAGAACTGCGGAAGATCTCCACCCAGATGGTGAAACCGGGCGGCAAGGGCAAAGGCGGCAACGGCCTGGGCAGCCAGCTGGTGACCGGCGCCATGGGGGTGGCCCAGGCCCTGGCCCCCCTGGCGGTGAAATTCCTGGTGCCGCTGGCGTTCTGACGCCTGGAGCCCGCTATTGCGGCTAGTACACGATGTAGTTCAGCAGGGCCGAGTTGCCCGTGCGCGAGAGGTAGTCCGTCATCTGGGCTTCGCTTTGGTAATTGACGTATTGAATATTGCCGTCCTTGTGCATCAAGCCACGCATATAGGCAGAGCCATCCCTCAACTTCCAGTACATCTCCTGGTAGCCATCAGCATCAAAATCCTTGGCAGCCTTGAGGATGAGATTGCCGCGCCTGAGATCCTCCGTGAAGCGGGTCTGGCTGTCGTGGGGACCGCCCCGCTGCGGTGCCTTCTCGCCGCTGAGCAGGAAGCCGCCGTGGGCCTCGCCCTCCGCCACCAGAGGATCGATATATCGGCCAACCACACGGGTGGATCCATTGCGGCCGTAATCAGGGTAGGAAATCTGCCCCGTGAATGAGTCAACGCGCGCCGTCACAAAACGGGCACTCTTCTGGTTGGTGTAAACCGCTTCCTTACGTCCGTCACCTTGCACATCCACAAATCCCTGGAACCCATAATCCCCATCCACAGATTTTGACGCTCCCCCATGCAAAATACCGTCGTAATCACGAATCTCGGGCAGCGAGTACTTACCGCCAATCACGAGCATCATGGCATCGAGCGGAGTCTGAAACGCACTGACCACAGAGGCGAAAAGGTCTTCAGATGACCCCCCACCATTGGGAAGATCAGGTTTGGTGGCCAGCTGCTTCTTCAGGTCATCGAACGAGATATCCTGATCACCAAACTGGAAAGATTCAATGTTTCTGTAGGTATTGCCATTGGCATCAGAAATGACATCCACACCGTCCACAGCCTTGAGCGCGAGTTTGAAATCCTCACGCTTGCCGTACAGGAGGATGGAATCCCACCCGGCACCGCCATCAAAAAATGACGCATAGGGGAAGTAACCAAAAATCCTGTCATCTCCCCCTTTTGTCTCAACGATTGCCTTGTAATAATCAGGATAGGAATAGGTTGGCTTGAATCCACCCGAATAGGTGGGAGCAACATGACCAAACGCCTTTACATTGACCTCATCAGCCCCCTCAGAAGCAACCAGCCGCCCCGCCCAATAACCATACCCCCCAGTAGCGGAGAGGGAAAGATCTGGAACCTCCACCAAGATGCCGGCTTCGTTGAATACCTTCTTGACCGCCTTTTCATTGTCTATCTTGTAAAGGGTGGTCTTTCCGCTGGCCTCAAAAGCTTGCTGAGATGTCACATCCCCCTTCCAGCCAATCCTGCTGATATATCCATCCTGGTAAGGAGGAATAGACTGGTTGTCATCTTTTCCAGGGAGCTGCTTCTTCAGATCCCCAACCGAAGACTTATCTCCATTGAAGCTTAGTTCAGATTGATCAGAGAAACCGCGATAAGCGTTTCCGCCCTTGTCTCTAATGACATCACCATCCAAGAAAAGGCCATACTCATTCTTCGAGAGGGGAAGAAGGAGGGTGTTTTTTCCGCCACCTCCACGAATGTCTGTATTGGAGATAGCTCCACGAATCTCGAGAACATTGTTGCCCTCGCCCAAATCGATAGAGGACTGATCAATGCTGGCGATCTTTACAACATCGTTGTCGGCACCGGTAGAAATATCGGCATATTGAACACTGGGCAATCCGCCTGACTGGGTGAACACCTTGCCCTGGGAATCAAGACCGATCACAGGCGTATCCGCCCCAGCTCCTGTCTGAATATTCACCCGACGCGCCGCAGTACCCCGCACTGCTTGAATACTCAGCCTGTTGAAGGCCAGGGCATCCCAGAGCCCAGCCGTGACACTGCTATTGAGCTCAGGAAGCGTACGGATCAGCAGATCCTGGCCCAACGCATCGGCCGAAGCATCAACTGGAGGATTGGCAAGGCTGGCACGAATATCATTGAACTGGATATATTCGAAGTCGGAATAGATACGATTCTGATCGGCTACGTTGTAGCCACGGACTCCACCAGCAACGATGTAGTCAAGCGAGCCATCCCCCTTGTAATGAAACTCAAGATCCCAGTCCGACCTCGTGCCATACAGCAGAATTTCATCGACACCAGTGCCGCCCTTGAAGGTTGATGCATAAGGAACGAATCCATAGATGAAATCGTCATCAGCCCCCAGATCGATACTGGATTGATAGTAATCAGGAGCCTGATAGTCGCCGTATGGGGAGAGCTGAAGTGGATCAAAAACGACATAGTCCCCAGAATTGCCAATAGCCTGAGCATTAACAACATCCCTTCCACCTCCAGTACTGATAGTGGAGCGATAAACAGCGCGCCCATGCTGCACAAAGGGCGTATCCCTTGATTCATAAACATCCACCCGCACCACATCATCGCCGTTGCCTGTCTGCACATCCGCAAAGGCGATGGCATCACTGAGATTGATGCGGTTGTTGGCATCTCCAGTGGAGACAATCATTCGCCGCACTTCCGATCCGGCAAGGCCGCGGTATACCTTATTGTCATAAGACCCTTGGACCCAGAGTTCAGGGGTAAGAGGGTTTGGATTTGTAATCGTATCGCTGCCAGTATCAGGGCCGATTACCGGCGGCTCTGGGGCTACGGTTAAGAGCTTCTTAAGATCATCAAAAGAGATATCCTGATCGCCAAACTTGAAAGATTCGATACTTTTATAGGTATTGCCGTTGGCGTCAGCAATAACGTCCACGCCATCCACAGCCTTGAGAGAGAGCTTGAAATCCTCGCGTTTGCCGTACAGCAGTATGGAATCCCACCCGGCACCTCCATCAAAAGATGATGCATAGGGGAAATAACCGTAAATCTTGTCATCTCCCCCTTTTGTCTCAACGATTGCCTTGTAATAATCGGGATAAGAATAAGTTGGCTTGAATCCACCCGCGAAAGTGGGTGCTACATGGCCAAATGCCTTTACGTTGACCTCATCAGCCCCCTCAGAAGCAACCAGCCGCCCCGCCCAGTAGCCGTAACCACCAGTAGCAGAGAGAGAAACATCTGGAACCTCCACCAAGATGCCAGCTTCGTTATATACTTTTTTGACTGCTTTTTCGTTGTCTACCTTATAAAGGGTCGTCTTTCCACTGGCCTCAACAGCTTGCTGGGATGTCACGTCTCCTTTCCAGCCAATCCTGCTGATGTATCCATCCTGGTAGGGAGGAACGGGTTGGTTGTCATCCTTGCCAGGGAGTTGTTTCTTCAGATCACCAACCGAAAACTTGTCTCCCTTGAAGCTTATTTCGGATTGATCGGTTAATCCCCGATAGGCATTGCCACTCCTATCCCTGATGACATCGCCATCCAAGTAAAGGCCATACTCACTCTTCAAGAGCGGAAGAAACAGGGTATTTTGTCCGCCAACTCCACGAATGTCGGTATTGGAGATAGCTCCACGGATCTCGAGAACATTGTTACCCTCGCCCAGATCGATAGAAGACTGATCAATGCTGGCAATCTTGACGACATCATCATCTGCACCGGTGGAAAGTTCGGCATATTGAACACTGGGCAATCCGCCTGACTGGGTGAGCACCTTGCCCTGGGAATCAAGGCCGATCACAGGCGTATCCGCCCCAGCTCCTGTCTGAATATTCACCCGACGTGCAGCAGTACCCCGCACGGCTTGAATGCTCAGCCTGTTGAAGGCCAGGGCATCCCAGAGCCCAGCCGTGACAGTGCTATTGAGCTCAGGAAGCGTGCGGATCAGTAGATCCTGGCCCAACGCATCGGCCGAAGCATCCACTGGGGGATTGGCCAGGTTGGCACGAATATCATTGAACTGGATATATTCGAAGTCGGAATAGATGCGATTCTGGTCTGCTACGTTGTAGCCACGGACCCCACCAGCAACGATGTAATCAAGCGAGCCATCGACCTTGTACTGAAACTCAAAGTCCCAGTCCGATCTCGTGCCGTACAGCAGAATTTCATCGACACCAGTGCCGCCTTTGAAGGTTGAGGCATAGGGAAGGAACGCATAGATGAAATCATCATCTGTCCCCAGATCAATGCTGGATTGATAGTAATCAGGTATCTGATACTCAGGCCCCAGAAGCGGATCATCAACAACATAAGCTCCGGAGTTACTAATAGCCTGGGCGTTAACGATATCCTTGCCGGCTCCAGTATTGATGGTAGAGCGGTAAACAGCACGCCCTTGCTGCACAAAGGGCTTGTCCCTTGATTCATAAACATCCACCCGCACCACATCATCGCCATTACCTGTCTGTACATCGGCAAAGGCGATGGCATCACTGAGATTGATGCGGTTGTTGGCATCTCCAGTGGAGACAACCATTCGCCGCACTTCCGTTCCGGCAAGTCCGCGGTACACCTTGTTGTCATAAGACCCCTGTACCCAAAGGTCCGGAGTAAGCGGATTTGGGGTTGTAATCGTATCGCCGCCAATATTCGGGCCGATCACCGGCGGCTCTGGGGCGACGGTTAAGAGCGAGACAAAATCGGCCGCAGTAATCGTGAGATCCGAAAAAACATAAAGCTCGATATCCCTGTATTCATTATTATTGGGATCCCGGAAATATGTCTTTCCTGTAGCTGAATCTGTTAACACTGAAAAGCCATAGGATTTCTGGTCCTTCGGCAGGCTCAATGTGTCGGTGGACCCAGTACCCCCATAGAAACGCGTGTAGCGAGCTGTTCCTCGCAAGTTGACGGCATCTTCTCCCGCACCAGTATCAACAACGGAATTTTCTATATTGCCGAGTTCAAGTATGTCATTCGCATCTTCCGTGTAGAAGTTTACATATTGAATGGCAGGGCCGCCGTTTGGCCCCGCCATGAGGGTCTGGTCCTTGTCGATACCAAAGGTGGGCGTATCAGCTCCAAGGCCTGTGCGAATGGTGATCGGAGCCGCTGCTGTGCCCTGGGCCCCACCCATACGGGTGCGACTGAAGCGGAAGGATTCCCAGAGGTCACCCTTGATCGAGGAGTTCAACGAAGGCGCAACTTCGTTGCCGAAAAGATTATATTCCGGCTGACCATAGATCGCGCTACTGGCCAGCTGCTTATAAAGAATGAGATCAAAAAGAATATCTCCAAACAACAAACGCTCAAAGCCACTGATCCTGTTGTTGTTGGATGTCGCGATATAGTCGCGTTCGTCAAGGATGGAGGCGAGGCTCACATCGCCATCACCATTGCCATCCTTGAATTCAAGATCCCAGTCGGCCCGAGAACCCTTGAGCTGAATCGTATCCCCATAGGGAACTTCCTCAAGAGTGAGCGAATCAGAGAGAACAAGGTTTGCATAAGCAGTATTGGCACCACCCTTGAATACCGACTGCCAGGGCATCAAGGGCGAAATATAATCATCCCCATCTTCAGCAAAGATACTGGACTGAAATACATAGCCAGCCGCGCTATCAAGACTGACATCCGTTCGGGCCGTCTGGACAATGCCCTTGCCAAACAAGCGCAGACGATCGCTGCCGGCTCCAAGACGAATCGTAGTTAGATTAAGAGCGTAGGAAAAAACGCCATCCGGCAACGACCCGGGAGGGAAGCCTTCAATCAATATGGAGTCGCCCGCCGCCGTGGTGAAATAAGGCTGATATCCGCTCGGGACCTTATACCCATCATCGTCTAGCAAATAAACAGGATTATCGTCTTCGTCATACTTGAGGACAACGAAATCAATATTGCCGCTGCCGTCCTGCTTGGGGATGGAAATTGAAGAAGTGGGAGATAGGGTTACATTGCCCAGCCCACTCTTCCAGTTGAGAATATAGCTCGCCATTTCCCGTAAAACCGTGGGTATGAACCCACAGTCTAACCGAGATCACATCAGTTGCCAGGCTGTCAGTAGCCGCCGCTGGAGCGGATCAGCTGCCGGGAGTCATTGGTGAGGGGCTGGTAGCCATAGCCATAGGAGCCTCCATCGGCATCATTGACAATCCGAGGAGTCACCATGATGACCAACTCACGCTTATCGCGGTTGCCCTGGCTGCTGCGGAAGAACTGACCCACCAGCGGCAGATCACCAAGGATGGGCCACTTGCTGATCACCTGATTGTCGCTGTCTGTGATCACGCCGGTGAGGATCAAGGTCTGACCATCTCGGACCCGGGCGCTCCCCGTATCCAAACGGCGCAGCGCCAGAATATCCACAAAGCCGCAACCAGGAACCTCCTGGGTACGCGTCGCTGCCGAGATGGTCGGCGACATCGCGAAGGTCACAAAACCATTGTCGTCGATCTTGGAAACCCTTGCTCCGAAAGTGAGACCGGCGATTCCGAATTCCGGCTGACACGTATTGGGAGCACCATTCTGACCTGCCTGCACGGAGTAATTGGTGATCACCTGCTCGCCCACGGTCACGTAGGACTCATTGGCGCGGGTGCGTCCGATCGTGGCGCCGTCGGACGTGGAAGAACCACCTCCCTGGCTGCCACTACCTCCCCCCTGTCCCCCACTGGACAGGTTCTGAATGTTTGCAGCAGCAGTATCTTCACCAGTGCGGAGTTCCTCCGGATTTTCACTCAGGATCAAGGTAGGACTGGCCAACACCTTGGTGTTGCGGGATTCGATCTGAGCCTTAACGAAATCAAAGAAGTTATCGGAGGGATAAAGCATGCCGGGATTGCGCCGACGCCCGCCGGCGAAATTGGTGCTGCTGTTGGTGTTGTAACCGCTGCTGGCCACGCGCTGCACATCGCGTCCCGTTACGTTCCTGATCAGCGATTCGATCGTGCGAACGCCCTCGCTGGTGAGTCCACGGCTGTCCTCCACCGTGATCGTCGCCTCACCAGTGTTTGGCAACTTGCTGACCGTTGTGCGTCCATAAAGGTTGCTGAGGGTATTGGTGACCGTACTCAGATCGCTGTCCGAAAGATTGCGGGAATTGCTCAGCGAAAAAGTGGCCGCGGAATTGTTGTTGCTGAATGCGTTTACAGAATCATTGACCGTTTCGTTGGTGACATTACCGCGAGGGAAGTCATTCTCGGTGGCAGGCAGATTCCGCCCGAACGCCCCCAGGAGTTTGCCCTGATCGTTGACGATGAAGTTATTGCCCCAGCGGAAGGCGAAGCTGTTGTCGATCGTGGCGTCGTTCTGGAGCGTCACATCCAGGATCTTCACCGAAAGGGCCACCTGGCGCTGACGCAGATCAAGCTGCTTGAGATAGGTTTCGGCGATCGCCACGAGGCGTGGATCGCCCACCAGGGTGATCGTGGAAAGCCGTGAATCGGTGGTGGCCCGCAGACCCACCAAGGGGCCGGTGGCGGCGCCATAGGCCTCCACGGAGGTCTGGGAGGTCTGCTGGGTGGTGGCGGAGGTGGGGCTGTTGGTGACGGAATCGTTCTGACTGATTCCCTGGGTGACCGCTGTGGTGATCACATTGGTCTTGGTGACGGAAGCCCCCAGATTGGCCAGATAATCGGCTGCCGATCCGGCCGCCACCTGGTTGAGTCGATACACCTTCGACATCTGGGCCCCGAAGCTCTTGCTGAGCACACTCGGGCCGGCGAAGATCGTGCCGCCATCTTTCTTGCCCTGCAGGCCGGCGGCCATCAGCACCGAATTCAAGGCCCTTCCGTAGCTCTCATTGCGGAAGGAAATCGAGATCGGCCTGGTCGCCGCAGAACCGGAGCCAGCAGCACCGGTGCCAGCCCCCATGCCGGCCCCGCCGGCGACAGCACCCATGCCCTGGCCGGCGGCCTGGTTGGCGTCGTCCACGAACACGAAGCCATAACCCCCCAGCTGGCTGAGAGCCATCAGCACGTCGCGGGCGGGGGCGTTGCGCAGGGTCATCGTGACCGGCGGCCCGCTGGCATTCACATAGCTGGGATTGCTGAGCACCATCGTGCCCACCGCCATGTCCCCCACCGGGGGAGCCACCGCCCGCGGCTGCAGCGGCGGCACATACCCCTGCTGGGCCACACGGCCCGGCAGGCGCCGATCCGGCTCCAGCGTCTGCAGGCTCGGCTGCACCGGCGCACTGAAGCTGAGGATCAGGCTGCGACCATCGGCGCTCACCACCGGACGACTCACCGGGAACCCGGGCATCGGCACCACCTCCAGCTGGAAGCTCTGGCCGGATCCCGCCAGCGAAACGCTCTGCAGGCCCAGTTCAGGCAGGGCCAGCCGCTGGGGACCGCGGCGCAGGGCTGTGACCACGCTGGTCTGCAGCCGGCCCTGCCAGGTGGTGCCGGTCATCGCCTGCTGCAGCTGGGGCGAATCGCCGGTGCCATCGATCACCAGCTCCACGGAATCGGGGAGCCGGCGCACCTTCATCTCCAGGCCCGCCGACCGGGGGGCCACCGACTGCGCCGAGGCCGCCGGGGCCAGCATGGCCAGATCGGAGGCAGCGATCACGAGAGCGGCCACCCATGCCTGATGCCCGTTCCGGCTGCCCAACCTGACCCCTGCTTGATTAGGGCGAATGGTATCCAGATCACGGCATTTCCACCAGAAATTACGCTGATTCATGGCTTGTTGACGGGCTGGGGGGCAGGGGCGGGGGCGGGGGAGGCCGAGGGGGCGGCGGCGGGAGCGGTGGGGGTGCCTGCCGCAGGGGGGGCACCCGGGACGACGGGAGCGGCAGGCGGAGCGGCGGGAGCGGCAGGCGGGGCGGAGGTGCCAGGGGTGGCGGCAGCGGGCGCGGCCGGAGTGCCAGGCGCCGCGGCCGCGGGGGCCTTGGCGAGGTCCCGCGAGTACAGCGAAAGGGCCAGCTTCAGCAGAACCTTCTGCGGCGGAGCCTGCCCCCCGGGCAGCGCTTTGTTGGCTGCCTCCAACGACAGGTTGAGATCGCTCTGCACCACAAGCACATTCAGGGCTTCCAGCCGCTTCAGGAAACTGAGCAGCTCGGGATAGGTGCCCCGGGCCGCCATCAGGATGGTGGTGCGCTTCAGGCCGGGCACATCCACCGAAGCAGCAGGCGTCGCGGCAGCAGGCTGGCCGGGTTGGGGCGGCGGGGGATTGGGGGTTGCCGCCGCCTTGTCCTTGGCGGCAGGGTCAGGCGGCGGGGCCTGGGGTTCGTACAGATCGAGCTGAATGCCTGAGAGCCGCGCCTCGTTGTCGACCGTGGCCAGGAACGTCGAAATGTCGCCACTGCCAGCCACCAGGGTGGTGAGACGGGCCTGCTGGACCACCCCCTTCTCCTCGATTTCGTCGAGGCTGCGCAGCTGGGTGCGCAGCAGCGAGACCTGGTCGCGCATCGCCTCCAGTTCCCGCAGCCGCTGGCTGTCGCGCTGCAGGGCGGACCAGAGAGGAGCCAGCACCAGGCCCACCAGCAGGGCCGTGAGCAGCGTGCCTGCTGCCACCGGCAGCCACAGCCACAGCCGACGCAGCAGCAGGCCGGTTCCGCGGGAAGCGCTCTCCTGAAGATTGGTCATAGCAGCCCCTCACTCCTCAGGGCCTGGAGCCGGCGGGCCATGCCATCGGAGCCCAGCCGCTGCATCAGCTCCAGCTGACGGGCGGGGTCGAGGGTGGCAAACGGGGCCGTGATCTCGAAGGCCACCGGGTTCGGCAGGGCAGCGAGGGCAACCTCCGCCGGCGTTGCCGAAGCCGAGACGGCGGGCTTGTTGCGGTCCTCCACCCGCTCCACCTTGGCGAGGCTCACCCCTTCGCCCTGGAGCAGGGGGGAACGGCCCAGCTCGAGCTGCATTGCGTTGATCCGGGCGAAGGCCAGGGGGTCGCGGGCCTGGCCGCGGATCACCAGGGAGGGCCCCTTCACCTCAGCCCCGATCAGCTGCACCCCATCCGGGGTGCGCAGCTGCAGGTCGCTGAGCAGGGCCGAGGTGGTGCGCACGCTGGTAAGGGCTTCGGCCAGCTGCCGATTGGTGGCGGTGAGCTTGTCCACCTTTCCCTTGCGGGCGGTGAGCTGGGCCTGCAGGCTGGCGGCCTCCGCCTCGAAGGAAAGCAGCTGTCCCATCTGCGACTTCACCAACTGATGGCGCAGGAAGACCAGGCCGGTGACCGCCAGGGCTGCCCCGAACAGGGCCCCGCCGATGGCCAGTCCCCTGCGCAGCAGCGGCTGCCGCTCGCGCAGCACGCTGGTGATCGGCTCCAGACCAAGGCTTTCCCGCCGCTCGCGCAGCAGATCGAGCGTGGGGGCCGGGGAAGGCGAGAGGGAATTCATGGCTCCTCCCCCCGGCTGACCAGGCCCTGCAGCACCAGGGAGGGGAAGGGGTCCGGATCCAGCAGCTCAGCCGGCACGCCCACACTGCGCTCAAGACGCTCCAGGAGATCAGTGGGAGCGGTGAGCCACAGGCTGAAATCCCGCAGCTGGGGCTCCTGACGCCGATAGAAGGCCAGGCAGCGGTCCAGTTCGGCCAGCTGGGCCTCGGAGGTGCCGCCCAGAAACCGTTCGAACACGGGCAGACCGGCCCGCAGCAGCACCAGTCGCAGGCTATCGGGCTGGGGATCGATCAGCACCACCAACCGCTGGGGCGGCTCAGTGGCCAGGCGGGGCTGCAGGGCGGCGAACTGGCAGCTCTGGGCCGGCGAAAGACGTTCGAGCTTGGCCCCCGCGATGTTGAACACATCGATCCAGGCGTCCACCAGGGCCTGGGGCGCGGCCGCCAGCAGCATGCGGCCAGGGTCTCCAGCCAAAGGCTGCAGATCGAGATAGGCCTCGTCGAGCGTGAAGGGGAGATGCAGATCCGGCTCCAGCTGGCGCAGGGCCTTGATCGGATCCGCCGGCATCGTCTTGAACGGCCACACGGTCACGCGCCAATGGGCGGCCTGGGGGGGAAGGGAAGCCAGGAGATAGGCATCAAGGAGCCCGTCGCGAACGAGCAGATCGCCGATCAGATCACCGAGCGGCTCCTTCTCGAGGGGCATGCCCTGGCGACAGGTGAGGGAGGGCAGCGGCGCATCGATCGGATCGGAGGTGGGGAGATCGTTCTTGAGGAGTTGCCCGCAGAGCCGCTCGTCGTGGAGTTCCATCAGCAAGATCCGCGGGAACACCTGGGAACGCAGGGGGCTCAGGCGGTCCCGCAGATCATCTACAAGCCCGGCAAACACCCGCTCCCCCCAATTCAGGGAAAACTTACAGGGATTTCACCTCCATGGCAGTCCACTGCCAACCGCTTCACCGATCGTTCGCAGACCATGAATCTGTAGCTGAGCACCCAAACCTTCGAGAATCGAGGGCACCAGCTCCGGGCCTTCATAGATCCAGCCGGTATAAATCTGGATCAGCGAAGCGCCTGCTGTGATCCGCTCCCAGGCGCTCTCCGCTGAATCGATGCCCCCCACGCCGATCAGCGGCAGGGCAGGCCCTGCCGTGGCCCGCAGCCGCCGCAGCACCTCCAGGGCCCGCTGTCGCAGAGGCCGGCCGCTGAGGCCGCCGCTCTCTGCGTCGAGGCGCTGGCCGGTCGCGGCCAGCCGCCGCTCCCCCAGCCCCAGCCGGTCCTGGCTGGTGTTAACGGCGATCACCCCCGCCAGCCCCTCCTCATAGGCGAGCCGGGCGATGGCATCGATCGCATCGTCCTCCAGATCGGGGGCGATCTTCACCAGCAACGGCGGACAGGCCGGCAGGCGCCGCAACCGCTCCACCAGGCGCCGCAGCTGGCTTTCCTCCTGCAGATCGCGCAGCCCAGGAGTGTTGGGGGAACTCACGTTGACCACCGCATAGTCGGCCAGCGGCGCCAGCAGCTCCAGCGAGGAGGCGTAGTCGTCGGGGGCCTGTTCGAGCGAGGTGAGCTTCGATTTGCCCAGGTTGATGCCCAGCACCGCCGGCCGCTGGCCGGGGGGAGGCAGCTGTTGGCGCTCGAGCTTGCGCCGCACCCCCTGGGCGCCGTCGTTGTTGAAGCCCATGCGATTGAGGGCGGCCCGCTCGGCCGCCAGCCGGAACAGCCGCGGCCGGGGATTGCCGGGCTGGCGCTGCCAGGTGACCGTGCCCAGCTCGGCGAACCCGAAGCCGAAGAGGTGCCAGAGCGCGGCCGCCACACCGTTTTTGTCAAATCCGGCCGCCAGTCCCACCGGATTGCTGAAGCGGCAACCGAAGAGGGTCTGCTCCAGACGCGGATCGCGCCGCTGCAGCTCCCCCGCCAGACCCGCCAGGCTGGTATCCACCAGGGGCCAGTGGCGGCGCAGGGCCACCTGGCCGAGGGTGCTGAGCGTGATCCGGCTCAACTGCTCGGCGTCCGCCCCATCGTCCCGCTGAAGCAGCGGTCCGACGTAGCGCCGGTAGAGCGCACCGGTCTGGTTCTGGCCCATGGCGCCCCTGATCAGTGGCTCGCCTCCAATCCTCCCCCGCCGCGTTCCAGGCGCCAGCGCCCATCGCCCAGTGGCTGCACCTGCCAGTCGCGCCAGATCCAGCCCGCCTCGCGCCCTTCGAGGGTGCGCAACGGCAGTTCCACCAGCTGGGCCAGCTCCACCAGGCTGAGGGCATAGCCGCCGCTGGCCAGCCGATCAGCCAGCTCCAGGCGGGTGAGCAACTGCTGCAGCACCGCAGGAGCGGGCTGCTGGTCGGGTTGCTTTTCGGGCTGGGCAGCGGGTCCAGGGGCGGGCACAGGCGCCATGCCAGGGGCAGGCGCTCCCCCCTCGGCCAGGGCCGGCCGTTGGCCCCGGGAGAAGGCCACCGCGATCGCATCGCAGCGGTCGTTGTCGGGATCGCCGCTGTGACCGCGCACATGCACCAGCGAAAGACCTGGCAGCCGGGCCCGGTCGAGCTGTTCCCAGAGGTCGCGGTTGAGCACGGCGCCACCGGAGGCGGTGCGCCAGCCCTTGCGCTTCCAGCCCGCCATCCACTTGTGCAGCCCGTCGATCAGGTAGCGACTGTCGGTGCGGATCACCAGCTCGGGATGGCGGGGCAGGTCGCGCAGCAGCTCCAGCAGGGCCAGGGCGGCAGTGAGCTCCATGCGGTTGTTGGTGGTGGCCCGATCAGCCCCGCCCAGCTCCCGCACCGAGCCATCCTCGAACCGCAGCAGGGCCCCCCAGCCGCCCGGCCCGGGATTGCCGCTGCAGGCCCCATCACAGGCGGCGGCCACCACCTGCACCGGCTCTTCCCCCATGGGCTCCCCCTTGCCAGGTTCGTTTGAATTAGTCCTCATGCCAGGGAACCCCAGAATGCAGGCCATGCAGCGAACCTACCTGGCCCTGGCGGGCCTCGGCATCGGCAGCAGCCTGCTGGCGGCGGCCTCCCCCACCCTGGTGCGGGCAGCCGGCCTGTTCGACAGCCGCCCGGTGGAGGCGTCCCAGTTCGCCGTGCTCGCCCGCCCGGTGGGCCGCAGCGACTGGAACCTGCTGGTGCTGGAGCAGGTGCAGCCCCAACCCCGCTGCTGGGAATCCCGCCGGGATGGCCTGGTGGATCCGAGCCTCAACCGCTTCGACTACACCGGCATCTGCAACCGTTACCTCGACAGCAACGGCTATTCGCTGCGGGTGGGGCAGGAGGATCTGGCCACCAGCCACCGCCTGCGGCTCCAGCAGGTGGGCAACGTGCTGCTGCTGCAGGCCCTCTCCCCGAACCAACCCACAGCCCTGGTGGTGGGCCGTGGGGAGATCCCCCGACGCGACCGCGAGGGCTTCGTGGCAATCCAGCTGGATCCGGGCTGGGAACTGCAACGCCGCAGCTACGGCAACCAGACCCTGAATCATCTGTATTTCGCCAATGCCACCACGCTGGGCCAACTGATCGTGCAGGCCGAAGGCAACCGCAGGCCCCCCACCACCATGGCCCGCCTGGCGAGCCCGGGGCTGGAGGGGGGCTCCGGCTCCGACCTGGGCCGCGTGGCGATTCCCGGCCGGGCAATTGCCTTGCAGGTGATCCCGTTCCGGGAATGAGCCCACCCAGGCGAAGGCGAGGTGAGGCCAGTTGAAACTCCGCCCCCTTCGCCTCGACACACCAGACAGCTTCCCGTAATTTTCTGGGGTGTGAGGAGTGCAGAACGCAATTCCGGGGTCGAAACGAGGAAAGACTCCCAGAACCGTTCTCCTCAAAAGCCCTGCCTTCGGCGGGGCTTTTTTCATGGGCAACCCCGCCACCCCCGGGCCATGAAAAAACCGGCCCCCTGGGGGGCCGGTTCTGAAAAAGCGGTGGAACCGGCAGAAGCCGGTCCCGGCTGGATCACTTGACGGTGACCTTGCCGCCGGCCTCTTCGAGGG
>JBKDOV010000094.1:0-11945 GCA_046342815.1 Cyanobacteriota bacterium | reverse complement strand
TGGGCCGTGAGCTGTCTGGATCTGCCCGGGTGCCATTCGCAGGGGGAGAGCCGCGATGAGGCCCTGGAAAACATCCGAGAGGCCATCGCCCTCTGGCTTGAGGTGGAGGCCGAGGAGGCTGGCGTGAAAAGCGTGGAAACGTTCGAACTGGCGCTGTAATGCTCCGGCTTCCAGGAATCAGCCAGAAGCAGGCCGTGCGAGTGTTCCAGAAGCTCGGCTATCGCGTCGTGCGGGAATCAGGTCACCTGATCATGAGCAATGGCACCTCGCGTCTCGTGATTCCGCGCCATGACCCGATCAACGCCATCACCATGGGCGCGATCGCCCGTGATGCAGGTCTAACGCCTGAGCAGTTCCGCCAGCTGCTCCGACGGCCCCTGGATCCACCGCGAAGGCGTCCTCTAGCACCAGGCCAGCGCCACCGACCTGCTGTTCATCACCCTGCGCAAAAGCGAAGCCCTCTTCTCGCCCTCCACCCGCTACCGCGACCTGGCCCTCGGCCCCGCCCTGTTCCACTGGGAAAGCCAAAGCACCACCACCGCCGCCTCCCCCACCGGCCAGCGCTATATCCACCACGCCTCCCGCGGCTCAAAGGTGCTCCTGTTCGTGCGCGAACAACGCAAGCAGGATGGCCGCCCCAGCGCCCCCACCGAACCCTTCGTGTGCCTCGGCTTTGCGTCCTACGAAAGCCACGAAGGCGAGCGGCCGATGGCGATCCGCTGGCGGCTCGAGCGGGAGATCCCGGCGGCGTGGCTGCCAGGCTGTTGCTTGGCATAAAAATGGCGTTGGCGGTTTAAGAGAGGGGGGCAGGGCAACAGGCCAAGTGGGACGGCGCCTGATCAACCCTGGCTGCTGAACAACGACTTGCCACCTAAAATGACGAGCTCGCGCTATGGGCTGGTTTCATGAAGGGGGAGCTGACTGCAGTGATTGAGCCGGCTCCTGAGGGAGGCTTCTGGGCGATCTGCCTGGAGATCCCGGGCGCTAACGGACAGGGTGAATCCATCGAGGAAGCCAAACAAGATCTGCAGGCAGCGATTGAGCTTCTGCTTGAGGATCGTGAGGCTGAGATCAGTCGCGGACTGCCGCCTGATGCCATGCGCATGCCACTGCAGATCGGAAGAAACGCCGCGATCTGGAGCGGAGGCAAGGAAGCTGTGCCCAGACACATCGAAATCAAGGACCCCCTGGCCCGAAAGATCCTCGCCAGCCTCGGCGCGAGTTGAGCCTTCGGCCAACCGCGCCAGGAGTCGGGTTGGTGGGCAGCAGGAGAGTCCTCGGAGGATCCGGCAGATGATCAACGACGGCAGGGTTGGAGCCGGATTTCGGGACCGGCCGGGCCGAGCGCGAGCGGCGCCAGTGGCGACCCCTCCCACCGTCCGCCACCACCGCGACCAACATCGAAATCGCCCAGGCTCAGGGATTGAGCAGTTCCTCCCTCCAGCCATGCTCCAGCTGCCAGCGGCGCCGGCGATGGGGGTGGCCCGTGAGCTCCAACAGCTCTACCTGCACCAGAGCGATGCGCAGCAGCAGAAAGTGCTCCGGCAGCGGCGTCTGATCCGGCAGTTCAGCCGGGAAGGCCCCACCCCGATCGAGGGCCGCCCCTGGAGGCGGCCAACCCCACACGGCGCGGCCGCCAGGGGTGAGCGCCTGCCAGTGCCTTTGGCGCTCCTGGTTCTCCAGCTCTGGCGGCAGACATTGCAGCGCTCCACGCAGGCGAAACTGCGAACGGGCGCGGGGCAACAGCCAGCAGAGCTCCACCATCGGTTGGAAGCGCAATTCATCCGGCTTGGCGCTGCGGGCATCGCTCAGCAGATCCAGCGCTGCTGGCCCTGCCCAACCACGGAACACCAGAGTGCGCACCCGTGGTGTGCCATCAGCGGCCACGCTGGCCAGCTGCAGCCAGCGGGCCTGGGGGGCACGCCCCTCCCGTTCGCGGGCTCCGCGCAGCAGTGCTCTCCAGGGCGGAAGCGGCTCAGGACTGCCCATAAGGGTCGGCTTCAGATCAGACGCAATCGTGCCGAAGTTCTGGAGAGAGATGACCACAACACATCAAGGTTGACGCGTGAACAGGAGATTCCATGCGGTCCATCCTGATGACAGCCTCCTCTCTCTGGCTGGTTTTCGCCTCATCAGCATTCGCTCAGACGGTCACTGAAGCTCAGCTGCGGGCTTCCAATCTTGCTCGGATGCAGGCCGAGGTGATCAATGGGGGCCTGAGCAAATACACGCCAGCCAATTGCATGCACCAAGGCGGGGGCGGCAGTTGCCTGGAATCGAATACTGCTCAAGGCTTCCGATTCCGCTTTCTTGGTGGTGCTCCTGGCTGGGCAGCCAGGCGTGAACCAGCAACAATCGAGACCGTTATCCTCGTTTCACCGGACGGAAGAATGCTGAAGGTGGAATACAACGGACCCGTGCAGAAAGTGAATTAAGAGGCTTGATCCATTTGTGATGCGTTGCTGCTGCAGCTGAAAAAGAACGCTGCTCGTCCAACTTACCCTGAAGATCACAAAGGCAGGAGGTGTCACCATGGCCACCGATAATGTGCACACCAATGAGAGCGTTCTGGAGCATGCACGGGAGCATGCAAATGACGTGAACAAAGCACTGGAAGCCATCAAACAGTTGGCTGCCGACCATCCAGAGATCGTGGAACCCATCAGAACGGCCTCAAGCACCGACGATGTGCGTCGGATCCTGCATGATCACGGGATCGAGATCAGCAGCGAAACCCTATGGCTCCACCGTGGTGTGCTGTTCACCGATGGTCAACCCACCTGGCGCGGTTGAAGCGAGTGGGTTCGTACTTGTAGTAATCCCGCGGGGCTGATTGCTCACTCCCCGTGGCTTCGTTCCCAGCGCAGCTCCGCTCGCCGCCCGGGGCGGTGGGGCGGCGGCTGGGGCACCTGGGGCTGGTTGCGCGCGTCTTCGATCGCACGGGCCAGCTGGGGATAGCGCTGGGTCATCTGTTGGTATTGATCAGAGCGGTAGTACGCCTCCGCCAGGCAGCGGTAGGTCTGACCCTGGAGTTCCACCAGTTCGCTGTGGTGCTCCAGGGCTGCCTCGGCGGGGCGAGGGCAGGAGTGGGAGTCTTCGGTTGTCATGGGAAGTTCTGTGAGGCGGTCGATTCGGACCTGCCTCTTTTCATGATCGACACCCTCCCGGCGCCCTGCCAGGGCCTGTGGCCATCTGTGGCCGTATCCGCACGCGACATCGGTGCGCCAATCTGGCTTCATCACACCGCAGACCCGTTGCCGTGATGGTGGAGGTTGCTCTGGCCATGCTCCATCGCGATCAAGGCTGGTTGCTCCAGTTGCGCGATGACATCGAAGGCATCGTGGCTCCTGGCACCTGGGGCCTGTTCGGCGGCCACCTCGATCCGGGTGAAACGCCCGAGCAGGCCTGTCGTCGGGAACTGTGGGAAGAGATCCACTGGCAGGCCGGGGATCTGGAGCACTGGTTCACGCACCGCGATCCGCTGCGCATCGCCTATTTCTTCCGCGGCCCGCTCACGGTGCCGCTCAGCGGCCTGCAGCTGCTCGAAGGGCAGGATATGGCGATCGTTCCTGCGGCCCAGCTGGAACGGGGCCAGGTCTGGAGCCCCAGGCTGGCGGAGCACCGCCCCCTGGCCCAATCGTTGCAGTGGGCCGTTGCAGCCCTGCAACGCGAGCAGCCCCCTGGCCCCGAGCCCGGCGCTGTTCCCTGAACGGCTGGAGGCCGTTCAGCGTGTGGGCACGCCATACCAGAGGGAATACCACTGGAGCATCTGCTCGATCTCCTGGCTCTGGCTGCGCACCATCTGCTGCTCCAGCTCCAGCAGGGCCAAGCGGCGGGTGTGGATCTGGGCCATCGCCGCCATCCGCACCCCCATGCGGTGGTGCGCCACCATCTGCTCCAGGAAGACCCGATCGAAATCGGCGGCATTCCGCAGCGATTCCAGGCCCATGGGCGGGGTGAACGATGGTGCAGCCGTTGCCGGATACCACTGCTGCAGCCAGAGCCGCATCTGCGCGATCTCCTGCGACTGCGACGCTTTGATCCGCCCGGCCAGCCCAAGGATCTCGGGGCGGCGGGAGCGGCGCTGGGCGAGTTCGGCCATCGCGACCGCCACCTGATGGTGGGGAACCATCATCTGCATGAACCGCTGGTCTCCCAGGCCCATGCCGGGACCACCCATCCCCATGCCAGGCCCACCCATTCCCATCCCCCTTTCTGGTCCGATGCCGAGCCCCAGGGGCTGCGGATCCTCCGGCGGGATGGGCTGGGCCTGGAGCGCCACAAGTCCGGTGGCCAGAAGCAGCACCCCCGTGATCGAGCCGATCCCGGCCAGGAGCAGCGTGCGATGGGGAATGCGCCATCCGGTCCCGACGGGCGAGGCCATGAGATTCCCCAGCGACAGGATCTGCCGAGCATGGGGAGCTCTTGCCTGACCTGGGCGCTCTGCGCCGGATCAGCGCCGGGCTGGGGGCAGATCAGCGCTTCGCTCAGCGCATATCAATGGCGTTGAGCCGGTCGCGGAAGCTGCTGTTGCCAGAGCCATCCCCCGCCTCTTGAGCACCGAAGGATTCGTGGCCCTCGCCATAGAAACCTGCGTTGGAGGCACTCACCGGATCGATCGGCACCACGGTCATGGCCTGGGAGAAGGCAGGTTCAGCAGCCTGGCTGTAAGCAGTAGCAAAGGCAGGGGTAGGGGCCGGCGCTGGGGACGGCGCGCTCTGCACCACGCTGGCGGCGCTCTGGCTCCGCCTGCTGCGACCGTAGCCGCCCTGGGGGCGCACCTCGAGGGCGCGGATCAGGCTGCGGCTGCGATTGGCCGCACCCACGGTCTCCCCGTCCTTCGGGCGGATCAGGGGATTGTTCTTCAGCTCAGCACGCACCTGATTGAGCAACCGGAAATGACCGGTGGTGTTGTATTTCCGCAGCACTGCAGGGTCCCAGCCCATTCCCAACCTTTCACTGGATCCATGCAGCCTATGCCCCGCTGGACACACACCGGCCTCCCATTCGTGATAGGTTGTCATCGTTTCAACTGGTAGTCGGTCCGAGTACGGACTAGCTGGTGGTTCTCCGCCACGCCCCCAGTTGACCCATTTCTTTCATCTCCGCCCCCTTCCTTTTCCATGACCAGGCTCGTCGGTCTGCCGGCCCCCGACTTCACCGCCACCGCCGTGGTGGATCAGGAGTTCAAGGAGATCAAGCTCTCCGACTACCGCGGCAAGTACGTGGTGCTCTTCTTCTATCCCCTCGACTTCACCTTCGTCTGCCCCACGGAGATCACCGCTTTCAGCGACCGCTATTCCGATTTCACCAGCCGCAACACCGAAGTGCTCGGCGTCTCGGTGGACAGCCAGTTCAGCCACCTTGCCTGGGTGCAGACGGACCGCAAGAGCGGTGGTCTGGGTGACATTGCCTACCCCCTCGTCGCCGACCTCAAGAAAGAGATCGCAGCGGCTTACGAAGTGCTCGATGAATCGGCCGGCATCGCCCTGCGCGGTCTGTTCATCATCGATCCCGAAGGCGTGATCATGCACAGCACGATCAACAACCTGCCCGTGGGTCGCAGTGTGGACGAAACCCTCCGGGTTCTGCAGGCCTTCCAGTACGTGCAGTCCCATCCCGATGAGGTCTGCCCCGCCAACTGGCAGCCCGGCGAGAAGACGATGAATCCCGATCCCGTCAAGAGCAAGGATTTCTTCGCTGCCGTCAACTGATAACCATTCAGCGGAGCTCAGCTCGCCGTTCCGCTTGATCACCTGTTGGGGTGGGAGTTCTCTCCCCCCCTTTTTTGTGCTCAGATCAGTTCCAGCAGGCCTCGATCGCCATTGAGCCGCGCCAGCCTGCCCAGGGGCAGCGCCAGGTTGGGGCGGCCATGGCCCACCGGCAGCCTGCCCACCAGCGGAATCCCGAGATCGCCCAGCCGCTCCTGCAGCACCTCTTCCATCGTCAGGTCTCCCGGCAGGATGTCGTCCTCCTTCCAGCCGAACCGGCCCAGGCCGATGCCGGCCACGCCGCGCAGCACCCCACTGCTGCGCCACTGGGTGAGCATCCGATCCACCCGGTAGGGCGCCTCATCCACGTCTTCGAGCACCAGCAGCCGGCCCTGCAGCGAAGGGAACCAGGGCGTGCCGATCAGGTTCGTGGCCACGGTGAGATTGGTCACCACCAGTTGTCCCACCGCCTGGCCGCGGCGCCAGCCCTGCCCCTGCAGCGGCTCCACAGGCTCTCCACGCAGCAGGCGTTGCAGCCGGCTCCACTGGGCTTCATCGCCCCCGAGACTGGCATGAACCCCTCCCCCCTGGCCCGCCGCCAGCTGCGCCAGCAGCAGGGCGCTCGCATCGGAGAAGCCCACCAGCCACCGGGGCTGCTCGGGGGGGCGCCAGCCGCTTTCCAGGAGCCGGGCACTGCCCCAGCCACCGGCCACACTCACGATCCCCGCCAGTGCGGGATCCCTCCAGCCCCGTTGCAGTTGCTCGAGGCGATCCCGATCCGCCGCCGAGAACCAGCGCCAACGACCCATCGCCGCCGCAGGCACCTCCAGGCTCCAGCCGGCCGCAGCGAACAGCCTTTGCAGACGGGCGGCTTCGCTGGGTGCGTCCTCCCACCAGGTGCCCGGCGCCACCGCCAGCAGGCGGCTGCCGGAGCGCAGCGGCGGCGGTGATGGCAGCGAGCGCAGCGGCGAAAACGCCGGCAGGGAGGCACTGCGGCCGCCGCGGGGCAGGACCAGCCCGAGCAGGGCCAGCCCCGTGAGTAGCGAACGGCGGCGCAAGGGCTCAGCCCATCAGTGCCGCCAGCAGCCGGCGACCATCCAGCCCCCCGGTGGCGGGATCACAGGCCCGCTCCGGATGGGGCATCAGCCCCAGCACATTGCCCTGGGGATTGGTGAGACCGGCCACATCCCCCATTGAACCGTTGGGGTTGGCGCTGTAGCGCAGCACCACGCAGCCCTCCTGCTCCAGTTGCTGCAGCTGGGTGGGTTCCACCTGGTAGCGGCCTTCGCCATGGGCGATCGGCAGCACGATCCGCTCCCCTTCGTCGTAGCCCTGCAGCCAACGGCAGCCGCCGGGGCGAACCTCCAGGCCCGTGGGCTCGCACAGAAAATGCAGGCCCCGGTTGCGGGTGAGAGCTCCCGGCAGCAGGCCCAGTTCGGTGAGCACCTGGAAGCCGTTGCAGATGCCGAGCACCGGACCGCCCCGCTCGGCGAAGCCGCGCACCTCCTCCAGCACCGGCGCGAAGCGGGCGATGGCCCCGCAGCGCAGGTAGTCCCCGTAGCTGAACCCGCCCGGCAGCACCACCGCGTCCAGACCGCTGAGGTCGCGCTCCTCATGCCAGAGAAAACGGGTGGGCTGGCCGAGACAGCCCTCGATTGCCCAGCGCACATCCCGGTCGCAGTTCGAACCGGGAAACACCACGATGCCGATCGTCATGGGGTTCTTCCTGCTCAGCCTGCTTCGACCACTTCCAGTGACCAGTCCTCGATCACGGGATTGGCCAGCAGGCGATCACTGAGCAGTTCGAGGCGTGCCTCGGCGGTGGCGCGGTCGGGGGCTTCCAGATCCACCTCGATCGCCTTGCCGATCCGCAGCCGCGTCACCCCTTCCACCCCCAGCCGGCCGGCCGCCGCCCGGGTGGCCTCTCCGGCCGGATCGAGCACGGAAGGGCGAAGCGATACCTGAACGCGGGCGTTGTAAAGGGGCACCGGAGGGGCTGGCGTTTGTTAAATCTTGGCAGCCCGGCCCCCCGCACCCGGGCCAGCCGAACAGGTTGGAGAAGAACCTCCGCCGACCAGGCCGTGGGATCGCCGTTGCCGCTGCTTTCGCTTCGCCGCCTGGGGAGCGTGGCATTGCTGCTGGTTCCGCTTTCGATGCCCGTGCAGGCCGCTCCGGTACTGATCCAGCTGCAGTGCCGACTGGCTGCAGGCCCCTGGCAGCCCTGCCGGATGGAGGTGGAGCAGGTGGGCAGCCATTGGTGGTTGCTGGTGGGGAAGCGGCGCATTGAATTCCGTCATGACGGCATGGGCACGGTGACGATGCAGGGTCTGCCGGCCCCAGGCAGCAGCTTCCCTGGCTGGCGCCCGGTGAGCAGCCGTTGGGAGGACACCAGCCTCTGCTGGGATGGGATCTGTGCCCGCGGCCCGATCCCCCTGGACTGAAGACGGAGCCGCCCGCAGCCCTGGGCAGCTGCTCAGAAAGCGGCGAAGGCGGTCTCCAGACGCTCGCGATCGCCGGCCGCCGCCAGCACCACCAGTTGCAGCCCGGGCCGCTCCGGATCGGCCGCCGGACTGGCCTCGTACCAGCAGTCAAGCCGTTGGCCCACGGCCTGGATCTGCAGCGGCAGCCGTTTGCCGGGTTGTTGCAGCTTGCCCTTCAGCCGCAGCACCGGCAGTTGATCCAGCAGCTGCTGCAGGCGCTCTTCCAATGCCTCCCGCTCCCAGTCGCCGCTGCGTTCCACCAGCAGCGAAGTCATCGCCACGTGGTGGTGGTCATGGGGCTGGTCGTGGGAGTGGTCATGGGAGGCGCTGGGATCAGCCCCATCGAGGTCGGCAGAGCCGGTCTCTCCCCCCAGCAACAGCGCCGCATCCACCACGCCGCGACTGATCGGGAGCACCGGTTTGGGGCCATCCAGCAGCCCCTGCAACCGCTCGATCACCTCGGCGAGCGCTGCGCTCTCCAGCCGGTCGGCCCGGCTGACCAGCACCACATCGGCGGCTTCGAGCTGTTCGGCGAACAGCTCCTCAATCGCCTGCAGATGGTCGAGGCTGGGATCGGCCTGCCGCTGCGCCTCCACCGCCCTGGCATCGCCCACCACATGGCCGTTGGCCAGGGCTTCGCCGTCCACCACCGTCACCACCGCATGCACGCGGGTGCGGGTGCGGATCTCGGGCCAGCCGAAGGCGGCGATCAATGGCTCCGGCAACGCCAGGCCGCTGGTTTCGACCACCACCCCATCCAGCTGGTCGGCCCGCTTCAGCAGGGCCTGCATCGTGGGCAGAAATTCCTCCTGCACGGTGCAGCAGAGGCAGCCGTTGGCAAGCTCCACCACCCTGCCGGCAAGCTCATCCTCCGGACAGAAGCCGCAGGCGGCGATCAGGTCGCCATCGATGCCCACCTCCCCGAATTCAGTCACGAGTACCGCCAGGCGCAGACGGCTCTGGGTCAGCAGATGGCGCAGCAGGGTGGTCTTACCGGCACCGAGAAAGCCGGTCACCACGGTGACAGGCAGGCGGGACACAACGTCGCTTCCCATCAGCCCACCATGGCGGACCAGGCCCAGGCGGCACCACTACCCAGCAGGCCTGAGGCCAGCAGCTGGCGAGCCTGGAGCGAAAGGCGGGCAGCCCCCTTGCGCAGCAGTTGCAAAGCCACCAGCAAAAGCACGGCCTGGCTGATCAGCAGACCCAGCAGGTAGCTGGCGATCGGCATGGTGGTCCAGCCGAGCACCGAAGCGCTCAGCACGTAGCCATGCAGGGCAAAGGCAGGAAAAAGTACCGCCTGGGGCAGGCGGCGGAGCAGCACCAGGCCCACGAGCACCAGGCTGAAGGCCACCAGAGCCTCGGCGCCAGGCAGGCCCGGCAGCCACAGCCCCAGGGCGCTGCCGGCCAGACCGGTGGCCAGCAGGGTCAGCATCGAGGGCCAGCGCCGCTGCCAACCGACCAGGGAGAGCGAGAGCAGGAACAGGAGATGGTCGGGCCCGATCACCGGGTGCAGCAAGCCACTGAGCATGCCGCTGATCGGCGTGGGCTTGAGCTGCATCAGATCCATCACGTGGTGGGCCTGGGCGGCGGGACTGAGCAGCAGCAGCGCGCCCGTCAGCAGCACGGAACCGACCAGAACGCCGGACGAGAAAAATTTCATGGGGAGCCCGGTCCGCGCCGGTTCGGTTGGGGTGGACAGAACCGGCGGGCCTTCTGACTGAGCCCCCCGAAGGAGACCGACACAGCTGCGGGACAGTGCCGGAATTCCACCGGTCTTTCCCCGTTTCCTCCGCAGGCTGATCCCCAGCGGAACCGGTACGCGAAATCTATCGCTGAATCCGGCAAGGGCCAGCAATGCTCAACGACACCCCAGGCTTTCTCTGGTTTCCACACCGGTCACCGGATGGGTGCCGCTGGCGCGCTTGCAGAGGGCACGCCGTTCGGGCAGATCCAGCACCGCATCGCTGAAATCGGCTCCGTCGATGCTGGCGTCCAGAAACCGGCTCTGCATCAGCATGGCGTTGCGCAGCTGGGCTCCCCGCAGGTCGGCTCCGTCGAAGCGGGTGGCGTAGGCCACCGCATCCTCGAGGTTGGCATTGCGGAGATCCACGTTCTGAAGGTTGCTGGAATTGAAGACGGCGCCGCGAAGGTCGGCGTCGTGCAGATCGAAGCCCTCCAGCTTCGCCTTCAGGAATTCCTGTTGCTGCAGGTTGCGGCCATGCATGTCGGGCTCAAGCTCCTGCAACGATCGCTGGCTTCTCAGTTCGGGAGCCGTGATCGCCAGGGCGGGCGCCGGCATCGAGGAGATCACCAGCAGCGGCAGCACCAGTACAACCGCCAGCACAGAAGCCCGCAGCCAGGCCTGCAGAGAAGCAAGACGTGGACGCCGCCCCTGCGCCGGGAAGCCAGGCGTGCGTGTTCCGATCCCAGCCATGCCTCACGATTACGCTGCAACCTCAAGTTATGGCAGGCATGGGCATGTCCCTGCGGGTGGTGGTTCCCCCCCCCCCCCTGATCGGTCACTGGCTCACACTTCTGCGCGAACGGTCCACCCCTCCCCCCCTGTTCGGCACCGCCATGGCCGAACTGGGTCGCTGGCTCACCTATGAAGCGGTGCGCGACTGGCTGCCCCAGCGCCGGCTGGAGCTGGACACCCCCCTGGCCCGCACCGAAGGGGTGGTGGTGGACAGTTCGGTGCCGCTGCTGGTGATCCCGATGCTGCGGGCCGGACTCGGCCTCTGGCAGGGCGGCGCCCAGGTGCTGCCGGCTGCTGCGGTGGCCCATGTGGCCCTGCGGGCCGAGGCGGTGGAGGGTCCGGTGGAATGGATCCTCGACACCATCCCGACTCCCCTGGAGGAGCGCCTGGGTGTGCTGATCTATCTGCCGACGATCGGCAGCGGTGCCTCGCTGCTGGCCCTGCTGGAGCGGCTCCGCGCTCTCGGAGTGGCGGGGGATCGGCTGCGCGTGATCACAACCCTCGCTTCTGCGCCGGGCCTGAAGGCGATCGGGGAACGGATCCCGGAGCTCACGATCTACTGCGCCTGCATCGACGCCGAACTGGACGGGCTGGGCCGCATTCTTCCGGGCTGCGGCGATCCCGTGGAGCGTCTGTACGGTTTCCAGCCTGGCCCTGGCGAAACTCCTGCCTAGGCTTGGAGCCTCCACCCCATCCGCCCCTTCCCGACCGATGGCCGATTCCAGGGATCGATCCGGCTCCAGCGGCAGCGCCCTGCTGCTGAGCGCCATGACCGGTGCCGTGCTGGGTGCGGCAGGTTTCGGGTGGTGGCTGCTCTCGGAAGCCGATCGGCGGCGGCGCACCCAGGAGCACTTGCGCTCCCTGCGGCTCAACAGGTTCCAGGGGCTTTCCCAGCTGCAGGACGGCGCCGCCCAGCTGGCAGGCAATCTTCAGGACCGTCTGCGGGTGGGGGCACCGGCCGAGGCAACCGTGCAGCCCGAAGCCGAGGGAGCCTCGGTGGACGACCAGCTCCACGCCAAGGTGCAGCAGCTCAACCAGGCGATCGACGAAGTGCGCCGTCAGCTGGAACAGCTCCAGCCCCAGGCCTGAGGGCCGGGGCGCCTCGCCCGTCCCGAAGCTCCGGTCGGTAGGTTGCTCGCATCCTGTCCTTCGCCGGCCATGCTGCGTTCCGACGCCATCACCAAGGGAATCCAGCGTTCCCCCAACCGCGCCATGCTGCGTGCCGTGGGCTTCGGAGACGGCGATTTCGACAAGCCGATCATCGGCATCGCCAAC
>JBKDOV010000093.1:0-27529 GCA_046342815.1 Cyanobacteriota bacterium | reverse complement strand
ACGGGGTTGTCGAGGAGATGAAAGACGACGACGACGCCAAGCACTCCCAGATCATCAGGTGGTCTGTTGATGCCGACCGCCTTTACCGCGCCCGGATGCTGCTGGAGAGCGTCGATCTGGAGTGAAGGCTGTCCAGCCCCTCCTTGGTGCTGCTGAGCACCCCACAGAAGGACCACGCAAGGCGAGCGGACTGCCGGAATTGCTCCTAACCTCCCACCATCGCGGCGAGGCGATTCCATGGCGAGCGTGCGGGAGATTCGCCAGCGGCTGCGCGGCCTACGGATCGAAAGCCTGCGCAGCCGCATCGAGCCCTTGCTGGCCGAGCGGAATGGGAGCGAGGTCTGGCTGTTCGGCTCCCTGGCCCGTGGCGACTGGGATGCCCGCTCGGACGTGGATCTGTTGGCGGTGGCGCCGGATCAGAGCGCTGCTGACCAGTTGGCGGAGGCCCTGCTGGGAGCTGGCCTGGCCGACGACGTGATCGGCCTCAGCCAGGGCCAATGGTTGGAGCGTCAGCGGGGCGACGATCCCTGGTGGCGGGGCATCTGCCGCGATGCGATCCTTCTGCAGCCAACCCCGAAGCCATGACAGCCCGTCTGCACGCCTGGCTGCGACAAGCCCACAGCGACCTCGCCATGGCGGCCTATGCCAGCGATGGGGGTTTCCATGCCCAGGCCTGCTACCACTGCTCCCAAGCTGCCGAAAAGGCACTCAAGGCTGTGTTGCTGGCCATGGATCAGGAACCGCCCCGAACCCACTCGATCGAGCGATTGCTCTGCGCCCTTGAGCTGCTGGGCATCGAGACGGCCCCGTTGCGCCAACTGCCGCTGAAACCCCTGCAGCGGATGACCACCGCCAGCCGTTATCCGGTTGGCGATGAAGCTCCAGTGGATCTGTTCGATGAGAAGGATGGGGCGCTGGCCCTGGAGGTGGCGCGTGCCGTGGTGGGCTTCGCGGATCAGCAACTCGGGGACCTCGATCAGTCTGAATCCTCCTGACGCACCTCACTGGGGCAGGGGTGGTGACCTGCTCAAAATCAGCGGCCCTTTTGGGGGCCTCCCTCAGGGATGGGCGGAACCGTGCTGGTGGTCAACGGGCAGGGGCTGGCCGGCTTCGTCGAGCAGCTCAACGCTTTCCTGCTCATTGGGGTCGGAACGGGTGACGATCGCAATCGCCGGCTCCGTAGCGCTGAGATTCACCGGTTGATGGGGAACATCGGCGGGAATGAAGATGAAATCGCCGGAATGGTTCACCACCCGCTGGCGCAGACCGGCGCCATAGCGGGTTTCCACCGTTCCCTGGATCAGGTAAATCGCGGTCTCGTGGTTGCGGTGGCGATGGGCCCGGGCCTTGCCACCGGGCGGGATGACGATGCGGTTGAGCGAAAGAGTGCGGGCTCCGCTGTTGGCACCGGAGATGCCCACGAATCGACCCACACCCTGGCGGCTGTCGAGCTGGGTGGCCGGCCGCACCGTAATGACACCGCCATCGCCAGGACGGCCGATCACTTCGTCCGTGCGGGCAGGCAACGCCTGCGCCAGCAGGCCCAGTCCACAGACAAGAGCAAGGGCACGGCCAACAGTAAGCACAGCCACTTCCGCCAACGCTCCATCTGTTCTATCTCAACTCCCGCGCAACCCACCTCTGGTCGTAGTCGCGTCGGCAAACAAGCCACCATCGCTCCAGCCGAGCGAGTCAGGCTGGAGTTAGGGCGACGCAATAACAGCGACGCCCCAGCCGTTCAGATCTGGCAGTCACTTCTTGCCAGTGGCATCAGCAATTTTCTTGCCGGCTGATCGGGCACCTTCCTTGACATCCTCAGCAACATTCATCGCCGAGGCCTGAACCTGCTTGGCCTTGCCCTTGATCTGATGGCCTGGGTCACCGGTGAGTTCCCCATAGGCGGATTCAAGCTTACCCTCTGCGTCTTTGGCAGCGGCATCAATTTTGTTTGACATGGTACCAAATTTGGTTGAAGCGAAAAACGGCTGGCTGGCCATTGCTGGCTGGATGCTCAGCATGAGTGAGCCCATGATCACTATCGGGGCCAAAAAGGCAATGGGAAAAGCCCTGATTCTCAGCAGAATGGATTTTACTCTTAACAGCATTTCAAGAAGGTTCAGAGGGACCTTAAAACCGTAATCAACTCGACCAGCCCATAGGCGAGAGGATGGATCAAGAAATATGGACAGCACTACATATATGCAGCAAAATGCTGCGCCTTGCTGGGCGCATATCGGACTATCACTGGGCTGGCGAGCGCCCGCGATGACGGAAGGAGCGGTCAACGCTGAAGAGGAAAGACATCAGATCTGCCCGACCTGCCGACCACTGTTGGCTACCTGGCTATGACATCTACAGGCGGAACCATCGCCAACCCGCTACCAGCCCTACAGACACGCCTCTTGCGACACATACGCCTGAAAACCGTCTTGCCCCAGAGCTGATGGATGTTGCGCAAATGATTGACTCCACCATGACCGCCTTGATCCAGGAGGCGGCTGTTTCCGCCTCTGCATGCAGCACGTGTTAATTCAATGAATCCCGATAGCATCAACCCAGTACTGGCGCACCATCCCGATATAGATCCCTGGGAATTGCAGAGATTTTTAGTGGAGCTGAAGGAGTGGGCGATTACTGGCGATCATCACATGCATAAATGTTGGCAGTTCCCAACCTGCCAACAGGCCCTTCAATGGCACGCTTTGGCTCAGGCGTTGTGTGACCGTCATGGCAGAGATTGCTTATTTTATCTTGGCCATGTGGGTAGCGGCCGCATCGAGAGCGACATCCTTAACCGCGTGACTGGACATCTCACCAGAGATGATCTTGCTGCAGCCATGGTGCTGAACACCCTGGAGCAGCAAGTGAAATGCCAGTTGCAATAAGAATAGACGCCTCCTGTCTGGTGAAAGGGCCGCAGATGCGGCCCTTTTCTGGTGTCCTTTCATCCCTGGCGGGGGCTGCTGCAGGTGCAACCGCAATCGCAGGCGCCGCCGCTGGTGCAGGTGCAGCTGGTGGTGCAGCCGCATCCGCAGGAGCAGGCAGCGGCGGGGGTCGTGGGCTGGGTGATGGGGGTGGAGCAGGTGCAGGTCATGGGATTTCTCCTTGGGGTGTGGATGGCGGGAGAGGGGTTCCGCTCCCTTGAACCAAGCATCCACTCTCCAGTGGAGTGGAGAGTCAAACAAAAGCAAGGCGGTTTACCGGCCTAGGAGCAATGCGTCGATAAATCCGGTCGGGATCGTCAGCGAGCAGCTTGGCGCGGCACGGAGGGCACCTGGCCCGCGCCATTGCCGGACCTCTGCCTTTCTGCAGTGGCGCAACAGCACAAATGCGACAAAAGTGCTGGGGCCTAACCCTGTACTCCGCTGATGCTCCCCTGGCTGCTGGCCGCCCTCACCCTGGCGGCGGTGGTGCTGATGGCTCCCGCTCTGGGCCAGCATCTGTTCGAGGTGTTCGATGAGCGACCGCAGCCCGCCTGGGACCGCTGGTTGACCCCGATCGAATCGCGCCTGCTGCGCTGGATCGGCGACACCGGCCGCAGTGCCGACTCGGCGATCGGCTACCTGATCCCGCTGTTGATCAGCAATGCCCTCTTCGCGGCCGTGGCCCTGCTGCTGCTGCTGGGGCAACCGGCCTGGCTGAACCCGCTGGGCTTCGGGGGCCTGCGCTGGGATCTGGCCCTGCACACCACGCTCTCCTTCCTCACCAACACCGATCAGCAGCACCTGGTGCCGGAGCAGGCCCTGGGCAACCTGGCCCAGCTGGGGGCCCTGCAGTTCCTGATGTTTGTGTCCGCCGCCACCGGGCTGGCGGTGGGCTTTGCGGTGCTGCGCGGCTTCAGCGGCAGGCCTCTTGGCAACGTCTACCGCGACCTGCTGCGCTCGCTGACGCGGCTGCTGATCCCCGCCTCGCTGTTGCTGGCTCTCTTCCTGCTGGTGAGCGGTGTGCCGATGACCCTGGCCCCCCCGCTCGAGATCACCACGCTTGAGGGGGGCAGGCAGCTGCTTCCCCGCGGCCCGATCGCCCTGTTCGAGGCGATCAAGCAGCTGGGGGAGAACGGCGGCGGCTTCGTGGGTGCCAACTCGGCACACCCCTACGAAAACCCCACCCTGCTCACCAACCTGGTGAGCACCTGGGCGATGCTGATCATCCCGGCGGCCAGCATCGATGCCTTCGGGCGCTTCATCGGCAACCGCCGTCAAAGCAGCCTGTTGCTGATCCTGGTGTTCGCCCTGCTGGCCATCGGCGCCGTGGTGGCGATGGCCGCTGAGGAGGCGGGCAATCCCCTGCTTGCCAGCTGGGTCAGTGGCGCCAACCTGCAGGGCAAGGAGCTGCGCTTCGGGGCACCGCTCAGCGGCCTCTGGGCCGTGGTCACCACCGGAACCATGACCGGCGCGGTGAATGCCGCCATGGATGCGGCGATGCCGCTGACGCTCCTCACCGCCCTGTTCAACCTGTTTCTGCAGGTGGTGGTCGGCGGGCAGGGCACCGGCATCGCCTATCTGCTGGTGTTCGTACTGCTGGCGGTGTTTCTCACCGGCCTGATGGTGGGCCGCACGCCGGAATTCCTGGGCCGCAAGGTGGAGAAAGCCGAGGTGGTGTGGGCCAGCCTGATCCTGCTGATCCACCCGATCTTCGTGCTGATCCCGGCCGCGCTCACCCTGGCGGGCGGGCAGGCGCTGGCCGGCATCAGCAATCCCGGCTCCCATGGCATCAGCCAGGTGGTGTACGAATACGCCTCGGCGGCCGCCAACAACGGCAGCGGCCTGGCAGGCCTGGCAAACGGCAGCCGGTGGTGGAACCTCACCACCAGCGTCAGCCTGCTGGGCGGCCGCTACCTGCCGATCGCGGCGTTGCTGGCCCTGGCCGATGGCTTCCGCCGCAAGCCCGCCCTTGAGCCCAGCCCCGGCACCCTGCGCACCGACACCGGCCTGTTCACAGGCATCACCGCGGTGGTGCTGGTGATCCTCGGCGCCCTCACCTTCTTCCCGGTGCTGGCCCTCGGGCCGATCGCCGAAGCCCTCACCCTGGCGTCCTGAGCCATAGCCATGACGACGACGATTCGTGTTCCTTTTCCCCGCATGCCGCGGGGGCCTCGCCAGGAGCGGCGCTACACCGAGCGACCGCGCCAGCAGGGCCTGGTGCGGCGAGCGATGGTGGAGTCGGTGCGCAAGCTCGATCCGCGGCTGGCGGTCGCCAACCCGGTGATGTTCGTGGTGTGGTGCGGCACCGTGCTCTGCCTGCTGCTCACCCTGGACCCGCGGCTGCTGGATGCCCAGGCCGCCACTCGGGAGCGGGGCTTCAACGGACTGATCAGCCTCACCCTGCTGGCCACCCTGCTGTTCGCCAACTTCGCCGAGGCCCTGGCGGAGGGGAGGGGCAAGGCCCAGGCCGATGCCCTGCGCCGCACCCAGGCCCGCACCCAGGCGAGGCGTCAGCAGAGCGATGGCTCAATCGAGCTGGTGGACTCCTCGGATCTGCGCCGCGGCGATCTGGTGCTGGTGCTGGCCGGCGATGTGATCCCCGCCGATGGCGAGGTGATCGCCGGGGTGGCCTCCGTGGATGAATCGGCGATCACCGGCGAATCAGCTCCGGTGCTCAAGGAGGCCGGCTCGGATGTGGCGGGCTCGGTGACCGGCGGCACCCGCATCCTTTCCGATCAGCTCACCCTGCGGATCAGCGCCGATCCGGGCAAGGGCTTCATCGATCGCATGATCGCGCTGGTGGAAGGGGCCGAGCGCAGCAAGACCCCAAACGAGATCGCCCTGACGGTGCTGCTGGCGGTGCTCACCCAGGTGTTCCTGATCGCGGTGGCCACCCTCTCGCCGGTGGCGGGCTACCTGCGGCAGGCCCCTTCGGTGGTGACGCTTGTGGCCCTGCTGGTGGCCCTGATTCCCACCACGATCGGCGGTCTGCTCAGCGCCATCGGCATCGCCGGCATGGACCGCGTCGCCCAGTTCAACGTGATTGCCACCTCGGGCCGGGCGGTGGAGGCCTGCGGGGATGTGAACACCCTCATCCTCGACAAGACCGGCACGATCACGCTCGGCAACCGGCTGGCCGAGGAGTTTCTGCCGGTGGGCGGCCACAGCGGCGCGGAGCTGGCAGCGGCGGCGCTGGGGGCGAGTTGCTTCGATCAGACGCCGGAGGGCCGCTCGATTGTGCGATTGGCCGAAAAACAGGGTGCTGTTCTGCCCTTCAATCCGGAGCAAGCCAGTGGCATCGACTTCTCAGCCCGCACGCGCATGAGCGGAACCGACAGCCCCGAAGGCGTTGAGTTCCGCAAGGGGGCGGTGGATGCGGTGAAGGGTTTCGTGCGCTCCCGCGGCGGCACGGTGCCGGATGAACTGGACGCCTGCTTCGAGCAGGTGTCACGGCTGGGGGGCACCCCCCTTGCGGTGTGCCGCGGCGGCGAGGTGTTCGGGGTGATCTACCTCAAGGACATCATCAAACCCGGCATCCGCGAGCGCTTCGAGCAGCTGCGCCGCATGGGCATCCGCACCGTGATGCTCACCGGCGACAACCCGATCACCGCCAGCGTGATCGCCCGGGAGGCCGGGGTGGATGACTTCATCGCCGAAGCCACGCCCGAGGACAAGATCGCGGTGATTCAGCAGGAGCAGAAGCTGGGCAAGCTGGTGGCGATGACCGGCGATGGCTCCAACGACGCCCCGGCGCTGGCCCAGGCCAATGTGGGCGTCGCCATGACCTCCGGCACCCATGCCGCCAAGGAGGCGGCCAACCTGGTGGATCTCGACAGCGATCCCACCAAGCTGATCGACATCGTGACGATCGGCAAGCAGCTGCTGATCACCCGCGGTGCGCTCACCACTTTCTCGATCGCCAATGACATCGCCAAGTACTTCGCGATCCTGCCGGCGTTGTTTGCCGGCGCCGGCCTGGAGGCGCTGAATGTGATGCGGCTGGCCTCACCGCAATCGGCGATTCTCTCGGCGATGGTGTTCAACGCCCTGATCATTCCGGCCCTGGTGCCGCTGGCTCTCAGGGGCGTGCAATTCCGGCCCCTGAGCGCCGAGCAGCTGCTGCGTCGCAATCTCCTTGTGTTCGGTGCCGGCGGCGTGGTGGCTCCTTTTGTGGGCATCAAGCTGATCGATCTGGCCCTCGGCGCCCTGCGGGTGATCTGACTCCTGCTGACTGGTTATTTTTGCCGGAATTCCCATGGCCTCTGATCAAGAACCAGGCTCTCTTTCTGTTCAGCGCATCGCTCACCCACCCGCCGCTTTTCGCTCCCCCCACAGGATCACCATCCCGGCGCCCTATCAGCTATACCAACGCCTGGTGGAGCGCAGCAACTGCGAGGGCCGTTCCCTCAGCAACCTGGCTGCCTTCCTGTTGGAGCAGTGCTGCTGCAACAGCTTGGATGAGTAGAGCGAACATCCTCATCGCGTGTTCCCAACGATCCCCTTCCTGAGCAATCCCATGGCCCGCGTTCTGCCCATCCGCTTCTGGCTGCCACTGCTGCTTGTGGCCGGCACCATCGTCGTCGCCCCCCAGTTTCAGGGGAACCAACCACCACTCCAGAGCCATACCCTCGCCCTGCTGCTGTGCGGCACCCTGGCCCTCTCGGGCTATCTGTTCGCCGTGATCGCCCAACCGGAGAAGTTCTGATGTCGATCGCAACCCAACTCTGGCGAGGGGTTCGCCTCACCTTGCTGCTCTGGTTGCTCACCGTGGTGGTGATCACCCTGCCGATGCTGGGTCTGGCCCGGCTGGTGGCACCCGAGGCGGCCAGCGGCAGCCTGCTGCGCATCGGCAACCAGGTGGTGGGCTCGCGCCTGATCGGTCAGGAATTCCGCTCGGCGCGTTATCTGCAGGGCCGTCCGGCCGGTGCCCCCAACCTCGCCGCCAGCAATCCTGAGCTGGTGAAACGGGTGGCCGCTGCCGCCAGCCGCTGGCAGCGGTCCGGAATCCCCCGTCCTGCTGGCGATCTCCTGCAGGATTCCGGCTCCGGCGTCGATCCGCACATCAGCCTTCAGGCAGCGCGCCAGCAACTGCCAAGGCTGGCCCGTGAACGGCAGCTGTCCGTAGACCGGCTGGAGGCACTGCTGCGACAGAACCAGGAGGGCCCGATCAGCCTGCAGGCGATCGAGCCGGTGGTGAACGTGCTCACCTTCAACCTGGCGCTCGATAAGCTGAGCACGCCATGATCCGCTCCACCCACCGGCGCGGCCGCCACAAGGTGTTCATCGGCATGGCTCCGGGGGTGGGCAAGACCTGCCGCATGCTCCAGGAAGGCAAGGAGGCGTTGCGGGAAGGCACCGACGTGGTGATCGGCCTGCTGGAAACCCACGGCCGTCAGGACACCGCTCGCGAAGCGCAGGGTCTGGAGCAGATTCCCCGCAAGCACATCCACTACCAGGGCGTGGAGCTTGTGGAGATGGATGTGGCGGCGGTGCTGGCCCGCCACCCGCAGCTGGTGCTCGTCGATGAGCTGGCCCACACCAATGTGCCCGGTAGCGAGCGAGAGAAACGCTGGCAGGACGTGGAGATGCTGCTGCTCTCTGGCCTCGATGTCTACTCGACCGTCAACATCCAGCACCTGGAGAGCCTCAACGACCTGGTCGCCGAACTCACCGGCGTGGTGGTGCGCGAACGCATCCCGAATCGCGTGCTGCAACTCGCCGATGAGGTGGTGCTCGTCGACGTGACGCCCGAGACCCTGCAGGAGCGGCTGCGGGAGGGCAAGGTCTATGGCCCCGAAAAGGTGGACCAGGCCCTGGCGCACTTTTTCCAGCGGCGCCATCTGGTGGCCCTGCGGGAGCTGTCGCTGCGGGAGGTGGCCGACCGGGTGGAGCACGATGAGCTCCCCTCGATGACGCCGCTGCGCGAACGGGTGATGGTCTGCCTGGCCAGTTACCACACCAGCAAGCGCCTGTTGCGCCGCGCCGCCCGCCTGGCCGCCGCCATGGATGCCCCCCTGCTGGCCCTGACCGTGCAGGATCCCCACCGCTTCCTCAGCCGCGAGGAGGCACTGATCCAGGAGGAATGCCGCCAGCTCTGCGACGACGTGGGCGGTACCTTCCTACGGGAGGAGAGCGCCGAGATCCTGCCGACGATCGCCCGGGTGGCCCAGGAGAACCGCATCACCCAGATCGTGCTCGGCCAGACGATGCGCTCGCGCCTCAAGGCCCTGGTCCGTCGTCCGCTGTCGGAACGGTTGCAACACCAGCTGCGCGGCCTGAGCATCGACCTGCACCTGATCTCCGAGGGCCTGCCATCGCAGGCCGCGGAGGAGAGCCGGATCTGATGGTCACCAGGTTGCCGCTCGGCCTGGTGTGGGCCACCTGGCTACTGATCCTGCTGCTGGAGCTGGCGACGCCGCCCGCGGTGGTGGTCGGCATCCTCTACGTCGTGCCGCTGTTGCTGGGGGCATCCCAGCGAACGCCCGCTCAGGCCTGGCGGTTTCTGGTGATCTGCTGCGCCTCCACCATGCTCAATCTGCTGGTGCCCCTGCCGGTGCATCAGCACCTGGCAGTGGTGGTGGTGGTGGTGATCGACCGCCTGCTGGTCTGCCTCGCCCTGGTGGTCACCACCACCCTGCTGATTCATAACCAGCAGCTGCAGGCCAGGCGTATGGCGCAGGATGTGGAGCTCGCCCGGACCCAGCTGCGCGGAGATGTGATCGCGACCCTCGCCCACGACCTCAAGACCCCGGTGCTGGGAACCCTCTCCTCCCTCTCCCTGCTGGAGGGCGGCGCGGTGGTGGAGGCCATCCGCGCCAGTCAGCAGCGCTGCCTGCGGCTGATCGATGATCTGCTGCAGGTGTTCCGGGCCGAACAGGAAGGCCTGCAGCTGCAACTGCAGCCCTGCCAGCTGCTGACCATTGCCCAGGAGGCGCTGCGCACGGTGGAGCCGATCGCCAGGGAACGGCAGATCAGCCTGGTGCTGCGGCAGGAACCCTCCGGCGCCATGGAGCTACTGGCAGACGCCTCGCTGCTGCAGCGGCTGCTGGAGAATCTGCTGCTCAACGCCCTGCACAACAGCCTGCGCGGCCAGCGGGTGTGGCTGCAGCTGAGCCGCCAGGGCACCGCCTGGCTGATCGATGTGCGCGATGGCGGTCGCGGCTTTGCGGCGGAGGATCTGCCGCGGCTGTTTCAGCGCTTTGCTCGCAGCGGCAACAGCTCAGCCGGCGTGGGGCTCGGCCTCTACCTCTGCCGGCTGATCTGTGAGGCCCACGGCGGCACGATCACGGCCAGCAACGACCCCGCTGGAGGTGCCAGGGTTGTGGTGCAGTTGCCGCACCCTGCGGGATCGGCATGAATCTGCTGCTGATCGAAGACGACAAGGCCTATCAGCTGGCGATGGCGAGTCATCTGCTACGGCTGCCGGGCGTGCGGCGGGTGCAGGTGGCCGGCGATGGCGAGCAGGGCCTGGAGCTGCTGCAGGATCCTGGCGCGGATCTGGTGCTGCTCGATCTGGTGCTGCCGGGGATGGGGGGCCTGGCCACCTGCCGCCGGATCACCGCCACCACGGCCATCCCCGTACTGATCCTCACCAGCCAGGACGATCCGCAATGGGTGCGGCAGATCTGGCAGGCCGGCGCCAGGGGATACCTGCACAAGCAAAGGGCTTTTGAGCAGGTGGAGCTGGCCCTGACGTCCCTGTTGGCTGGTGCCAGCTGGTGGGATCACACGGCCACATCCGCCCTGCAGGCCACCGATCCAGCGACGGCTGCCGATCCATCGCCGGCTGCCGAACCCCGGCACCAACGGATGCTGCTTGAGCAGCTCACCCAGCGCGAACGGGAGGTGCTGGCCCTTCTGGCGGAAGGGGAGAACAACCGCGACATCGCCCTGCGGCTGGGCATCGGTGAAGGCACCGTGCGCAGCCATGTGCATGGGGTGCTGCAGAAACTGCAAGTGAGCAACCGCACCCAGGCCGCGCTGATCTGGCTGGAGGCCGGCTGCACGACTTCCAGAAGATCGGGATAAATTCGCGGCGGTCGAATCCGGCTCGCTCCTTGTCTTTGCCCCCCTGGTGCTTGAGCCCATCGACCTGGGCACGGTGACAGACGCGCCGGTGCTGTTCGGCCAGCTATTCAGCCAGGATCCCGATGGTGGTGGGCCAGCTGAATACACGCTGCTGAGCCGGAAACCGCCGGGGTTTTCCCTGCAGGCCGATGGCCGCTGGAGCTTCGATCCGAGCGATGGCGCCTACGACTCCCTGGGCCCCGGAGCCTCCCAGCTGCTGACGATGGTGTTCGAGGTAAGGGAATCCACGAGTGCGGCCTCGCTGCCGAGCCCGCCTCCCCTGCCTGCCGGCGCCATTCGCGTTGGGGAGCCTGCCAGTCCCTGGGCCAGCCTTCAGCAGGCCGGCGATGCGGCCCCTGCCGGCGCTGTGCTGTGGATCGCCCCCGGCAGCTACGAAGAATCGCTCACTATCCGCCGGGATCTGACCCTGCTGGGAGCCAACCATGGCATTCCCGCCGGATCCCCCCGAGGGCCTGAAAGCGTGATCCGGGGCTTCGTGAAAGTGCTCGACTCGACCGAGACCGTGACCTTCGACGGGCTCTCCTTTGCCCCATCCGGTAACGGTTCCAACCTGCGGATCGAAGCCGCCCGCTCCCAACTGCGCAACTCGATCATCACCAGCGGCACGCCCTCAGGTGGCTTCGCCTATCCCGGCTTCGTTTCCTATGCGGAACAACGACGGCGGGTAGAAGTCGAGAACAACCTCTTCACCGGCATCCTCGATCTCGAGCGCCGTCCCAGCGCGCTGCGCATCTTCGGCTCCGACTCCGCCGTGATCCGCGGCAACATCTTCAACAACACGGGCGGAGCCGGCAACATCGGCACCTCCCATGTCTTCCACGATCTGACGATCGAAAAACAATCTGATCCGTGGAGGTGGGCAGGGTTTTTTCTACTACAACCAACCGATCTGGACCGGCCGGATCGACAGCCTTGTGATCCGGGACAACACCATGCTGGACGTGCGCTGGCATGGCATCGGCATCTACGACCGGGCCCCGATCGGCAAGGCAGTGGTCAGCGGCAACGTGATCGCCGCCAGCGACGCCAGCACCGATCCCGAGCAATTCGTGACGGGCGACTTCGTGAACCTCTACGTGCTCGATCCGGCGCAATCCGCGCAGGATTTCAGCGTGGTGGGCAACGAACTGAACAACCCCTGCAACCCCGACCAGCGCGTCGTGGGCCTGACCCTGCCCGACCCCAACGACCGGGTGCTGCGCACCTCCTCGATCGGCAGCTTCAGCCTGAGGATTGAAGGCCGGGTTCCCCACGGCTTCCGCGACCCCAGCGCCCCGCTCGATCTCCAGCCCGGCCGCACCTGCAACCTCCCCGGCCTCCGCGATTACGACGGCAACCTCCATGGCGGGGCCCCCGATTCGCTCAAGGACTCCATCGACTCCATCGCCGTCGACTACCGCTTCCAGGGCTTCTTCTCCCTCCGGCGCGATGGCCTCCAGCAGGCCCTGTTCACCAACCGCAGCAGCGGTCGCTGGGCCTCCGCCGCCATCGATCCCCTCACCCGCCAGATCGACTACGCCGACCACGGCAAAGGCGGCATCACCCGCGTGGTGGGGATCTACGACGATCCGCTCGTCAAGGAAGGCGAGCAGAACACTGCCCGCCCCGGCTACCTGCTCAGCGGTGAAAAGGCGCCAGAGCGCTTCGGGCCCTTCGACAGCCAGCGGCGTTTCCAGAACGACCTCCTGATCGACAACCTCTCGGCTCGCCTCTCCGGCGACTTCGATCGCGATGGCATCCAGGAGCTCTACTGGAAGGTCAACGACGGCACCGCCTATCTCCGCTCGCTCCTCCACGACGACGGCAACATCCGCTACGCCAACTACCAGAGCCGAGAGCAGATGACCTCCTACCTGACCAGCAACGGGCACGCCGAAGTGATTGCCTCCGTGCTCTGATCGGCGGACCGGAACGCTCCCCTGAGCTACCTGGCAGTGGATTCCATCAGGATCCAGTGGCGGTAGAACTGCCGCAGTACCCCTTGGGCATCTGCATTGGCGATCCAGCTGTTGATGTAAGCCTCGAGATCCGGATCGGAGCCGCCGATCAGCAATGCCAGGGAGAGCGGCAGGTCGGGGCCGAATGGCGCCAGCACAGTGGTGTCGGGATGGACAGCGCTCCAGGCCGCGCCCCCCTCGGTGGAGGTGAGCAGGCCATCAAACCGCTGACGACCGGCGCCGCTGAAAAAGGCAGCCCGGTTGGGGATCGCCTCGAAACGCACCGATGGGCCATCGCCACCGAGGGCCCCATCGATGCGTTCGCGCAGCAGCGGGCTGAGCAGTTGCGGATCGATCACCGCCAGCCGCAGTGGCCGGTCCAGGGGGCGACGATCCAGCTGCTGGATCCTTTGCACAGCCTCATCGGCCACCACCAGGCCGATGTGGGCCTTGAAATACGACTCCGACACCGTGAAACGAGCCGAGCGGCCGGGCGTGGCAGCCACGCCGCCAGCCACCAGGTCGAGGCGGCCCTGGGAGAGCCAGGCCTCGAGCTCGGGCAGCGTGCCTTCCACCAGATCGATCTGGACGATGCCGAGGTCGCGGGCCAAGGCGCGCACGAGGTCGAGATCGAAGCCCACCCAGTGGCCGGCGCTGTTGCGGTAGGCCCAGGGCATGCCCTCGCGGCGCACCCCCAGCCGTAGCCGCCGCCGCTCGCGCAACGCCTGCAGGCTCACCGGACCTGGCGGCGGCAGGACCACGGCCTGTACGGGTGGCTGGGCCGCCAGCGCCTCGCGGCTGAGCACCAGCTGATCGTTGCGATAGCGCCCCTGCAGTCCGGCGGCAAGGCCGGCATGCAGGGCTCCGCCGACCAGCAGGCTCAGCAGGCCAGCGAAGGCGGCGCCGACCAGCAGAGGCAGGGGGCGAAAGCGCAGGCGCCCCAGGGCGCCGCAGTACACCACCAACGCCAGCACGATCAGGCCCACCAGCGTCAGCCCCTTCTCAAACCGGTAGATCCAGGTGCCGGAGATGTCGATGATCGTGAGCAGGTCGAGCGGCAACCCCTCCAGCCGCAAGCCCTCGCGCAGAGCGGTCTTGAGACCGCCGGCAGCACTGGGGATACCGATCGCCAGCAGTTTCAACTGGTCGATCAAGGGAAGCGGATGGTCGCGCATCCAGGCGAGGAAGGGCAGACACACCAACCCCATCACCTGGCCGAGTCCCGGGAGGGCGAGACCGATCGCCACCACCGCCGTCATCGCCTCATCGGCGTGCAGGCGATCGTCGGCGCTGCCCCAGGCGTGACGACCGAGCACACGCCGCAGGTTTTCGAGCAACAGCGGCAGGGCCACCACCAGGCTGGCGGAGCCCAGCACCAGCCCCAGCGGGCCGGCCGCGATCTGCACCAGCTCCCTCGGGCGGCAGGGCACCAGGGCGTGCACGGTGCCGATCAACAGCACGACTACGACCACGGCGGCCAGGAAGGTGATGCCGATCAGACCCTGCAGGCGCAACAGCAGGTCGAGATCGAGCTTGCTGACGCTGCGGGCCGTGAGAGCGACAACGCTGAACGGCAACACCTTCATCACGAAACGGTTGAGCTCGCGGAACAGGCGGGTGAGCACCGCCAGGGGCCGCAGCAGCTCGTCGCGATCCTCAAGGCGATGCAGCAGCACACCGAGGACCGCGCAGATGGTCACCACCGCCGCCACGTTGTCGGTGGCGAGGGCCTGGAACAGGTTGGATGGCACCACCGTGCGCACCAGATCGAAACCGCGATCCGTGCTGAGCAGAGCCGGATCAAACAGCGGGGAGCCACGCAACTGCGGCAGCATCAGGGGCATCAACAGCACCGCCAGTCCACCCATCAACCAGAGCAGCAGCAGCCCGATGCCGCCACGCCGCAGCAGGCCGGGCAGACTGCCTGGGGCGAGGCTGCCGAGCGCGAGCAGCAGCTCGCACGCCAACAGCGGCATCACCACCAGCTGCGAAGCCTGCAGGCCCAGAACCCCGATCGGCTCCAGCCAAGGCACCATGCCCGGCAGCCCGATGCCAATGGCGATGCCCACCAGGATCATCTGCAGGTAGTCCCGGCCGAGGGAGGCGGGCCACAGCAGCTGCCGCAAACGGCGAAGGTGTCGAGCAAACACGGGGCCGGCCCTTTCGTCTGAGGTCGACGCCTCAATTCCCATCCGCACCTTGAACGCTGGAGGGTGGGAACGACGGCGTGACATCAGGCCATGAACAGGGATGTTGTTCGCCCAGAAGCAAAGACTAACCAGGGATATCCTCTGGTCAACTGATGCGCACGCAACAGCCAGTGGAGAAGCACCGATGAGGCCCTTCGATCCTTCAGCCCGCCAGCGCATGCCCCTGCTGGACTGGGCGGCCACCAGGGCTGGCGAAGCGGAACCTCTGCGAGGCTGGCACGTGCTGTTTCTGCAGCACCAGCTCGAAAATCATCTACCCCAGGCGGAGGTGATACTGGACCTGGGAGTGCGGGTCGAGGAGTTCCACTGGATGGATATTCCGTACACTTCTTCATCCGAGATCCGGGAAGAGTTGATACAACGTCGCGGCATACCCCGCGCCAATTTCATCTGCCACGATTACAGCCTCGAACAACGCTACAACAGCTATCAACGCCTCAGGGTGATCCACTGGATCAATGCGTTCATCAAGGCGCACGGAGTCGATGCGCCCCTGCTGGTTCTGGATGATGGCGGATATTTTCTGGAGGCGATGATCTGCCTGCGCCAGCACCTCAAGCGCCTGGTGATTGTTGAGCAGACGACGCGGGGCATCATCAAGTACAACCACAACGCTGCCATCCGCTACTACTGCAGCCAGGTCCCGGTGATCAACATCGCCGAATCACGCCCCAAGAAGCAGGTGGAGCCGGCCTTCATCTCAGCGGCCGTCTGCGGGGCCACCATGGACAAGATCACCAACCTGCCAACCGCCATGGCAATTCTTCGCCAGTCGCCCAGGGTGCTGGTGATGGGTTACGGCGCCATCGGCAAGGCCGTGGCCACGGACCTGGTGGAGCGCATCGGCATCGAAAGAACCGATGTGCATGTCTTTGATGTGAATGAAGAGGCCCAGCAACTCGCCCTGAGCCATGGCTTCTCCGCGTGGGATCGCTCGGAGTTCAAGGGTGGATTCGGAGGGGGATTCGGCATCGTTGTTGGCTGCACCGGCACCTGCAGCTTCAATATGTGGGACTACGTGCATCTGGCGCCCGAATCCCTGCTGATCAGCGCCTCCTCCGGCGCCAGCGAACTGGCCAGGGAAGATTTCGTGGAGTACGCCCAGGCCACGGATTCCGATGATGTGCATGTCCTGAACCCAGAGGGATTGGAGGTAGGGGATATCCACGCCGACATCCGGCTTCAGGTGATTGATCACACAATTCACATCGCCAACGGTGGGTTTCCGGTGAATTTCGATGGCCATCTAAACAGGATTCCTGCTGAGCAGATGCAGATCACGCAGGCGATGATGGTGTACGGAGCCATTCAGGCTGTTCGCAGCATCGGGCAGGGTGGCCTGGTGCCGCTGGATGAGGTCTTTGCCGACGAACTGATTGAAAAATTCAGCGAGTTGCAACGTCAACCCGGAAACAGGGCGTGATTGACCTAAACCCAAATAACGGAACCTATCAAGTGGCTGACACGCGGGCTCGCCAGTAGCTACCACCATGGGGAAGCCTTCCTCCGTTTCCATGGTTGCCCGTCTGCGCCTGCTGGTCTTGCCCGCCTTGTTGGTTTCCGTGTTGCCACTGCTGGGGAACGCGGCTGCATGGGCGGAGTCGCCCTCCGCTCCAGCCAGCCGTTGCAACAACGCCACCCTCAAGGGCACTTACCTCTACAGCTCGATCGGCATGCTCGATGGCAAGCCCTACGCCGAAAGCGGCCGTGAGGTCTACGACGGCAAAGGTGGCGTCGAACTCACCTTCCAAGGGACCGGTGGCGCCACCGGCACGATGCGCACCACCTACAGCGTGAGCCCCGATTGCATCGGGAAGGCGGTGTATCCCTACGGTCAGAGCCTGATGAGCTTCATCAGCCCCGACGGCAGCCGCTTCACCTACACGATCACCCGTGGGCCTGGGGAGCGGCCCACCGCCCTCTCCGGCTGGGAGATCCGCGTCGATCCTTAAACACATCAATTGGCCAGCGGCCCCACGCCCTCTCCGGCTTGCCCTGGCTCCATAACATCCAGAGAGGCACCAGCCCGACGAACCATGGCCTTCCGCTACCTCGACCAGATCGCCACCAAGGAGCACATCCAGGAGTTTCTTGCCCTGGTGGATCTGGCCGGAGGTGCAGGGCAATCCGCCAGCAACGCGTTCCTGCTCTCGCACCGGCTACGCACCTCGGCGCCGATGCGGCTGTGCGAACGGATCCTTGGCTCGGATCCAGCCGCCACAGCCCTGATCAAGGAACGTCGGCTGGTCGGGCCCTACGACTCCACACTTCTGCGCGGCATGCCCAAAGGCTCCCTGGGGCACACCTATGTCACCGTGCTGGACACGATGGGCTATGACATCAACTTTTTCCCAGAGCCTGCTTTTTTCAATAACCTGGAAACCGATGCGGATTACATCAACTACCGCGTCTTCGCCACACACGACATCCACCATATACTCAGCGGCTTCAGCCTCGACAATTACGGCGAAGTAGGGGTGATCAGCATCAGCGTGGGACAATTCAACCATCCCGGCCTGGCTTTCATCGACCTGATGAGTCTGCTGCTGAATTGGTTTCGAAGCGACACACCTGAATCCCAGCTCAGCACCCACGCGGAGCGCCTCAGAACAGCCAGCTACACCTTCCGGATGATCCACCACGGTCTGGAAATCGCCTCCGTAGCCAAGCTGCTGTTCACGGTGAACTGGGAAGACCACCTGGAGCGGAACCTCGATGAACTGCGCGCGGAACTTGGCATAGAGCCCGTCAAGGACGGACCCTGGAGCTGGTACAGCCAGCCCGCCATTGCCGCCGCCCTCGATCTCGGCTAAGGGCGGGCGCAGGTCGAGATCAGTGATCAACGCAAGGGAACAAAGATCCGGTTGCCGTTGGCTTTGTTGGTGAACACCGCGTTTCCATTGAGGGTAATTTCCCGCTCCCAGACGCCACCGAGGCTGTCCTCCAGGGTGGAGAGCGGGAAGCCCTCCTTGATCAGCCGGTAGGTCATGGCCAGGCCGTCCTGCCAGGTGATCCGCACGGTGCCCAGGCGGCTGTGGCTGTCGCTGCAGGCGATTGGCTCGTCGTTGAAGGTGCATGGCTTCCAGGGCGCCGCCATGGCGGCGGAGCCGCTCAGCAACAAGCCCGCCAAGTGCGGCCAGGCTCCACGCTGCAGCCCAGTTGGGGCTGTGGTTCAGCACGGCGGTGCAGAAGGCCAGAAGTTCCTGCGGGGTCATGTCGTGCTTGGCGTCGTTGGTGCGCCAGGCGCAGATCACGAAGTCCGGCTCCGGTTGGTTGGAGCGGTGGTCGATGGTCGGGAGCATGGCGAACTGCTTCTTGTGCTCCCCGTTACCGTCTGCCTCCCGGGTGTCGTAGGTGCCGATCAGGTCCCAGGCGAGCCACTCGCCGGTCCAGTGGTCCCGCCCCTCGGAGGCCAGTACCGCCTGGTGAATCGCCAGGCGGTACTGCTGCACGTTGCCGCTGCCACCACGCTTCTGGTCCCGCTTGCACAGGGTCACGGCCTTGCGCTGCACCCAGCCGGGATAGGTGTGCCTGGAGCCATCCGGAATCCAGTCGGGGGAGGGGGTGTCCATCGGTGGAAGGAGGGGTGGCAGGAGATGCTGAACACCAGCCTGCTGCAGGGAGCGGCACCCCTCAGGGCCTGCTGTCAGCCCTTGCCTCAGCCTTTGCCGAGCGAGGACTCCAACAGATAGGCCGCCAGATTGCTCATCGAGCGACCCTCGGCATCGCTTCGCTCCACAAGCTGGCTGTAGGTGCTGTGCGGCAGGGTGATCGTGACGCGATGGGGAACGCGAAAGACCGGTGCGGAGGAGAGGGAATAGGTGTTCATGGCTGCAGTGATCTGGAACAACTTTCAGTGTTGTGCCGCCGAAGTGATGCAGTCAAGGACCTCATTCATGGATCCCACATGTGCGAGTCCCACAAATGGGTATGAACGGGGAGAGTCAAGCAATAGCGTGACATGCCAGCTCCTGGTGGTTCGGTAGGCGAGGGATTACCCGTTCTGACCTGCCTGGTCCTTGACCGCAACATCCTGGTGGGCAAGGCCGTGGGTGGATTGCTGGCCGAGCACTGCGGGCTGGATCTGGTTGGGGTGTTTTCCTCGTTAGCCCAGGCTCTCATCTTCATTGAGAATTCCCCCCCTGATTTACTGTTGCTCGATGTCCATTGCGCCGGGGAACATGGCGAAACCTGGATCGATGCGGCATTAGCCCTGAAGCACGCCAATCCGGCTGGCAGGCTGATCCTGATCACCGATGTGAGTGATGAACTGATCCCGCCCGCCGAGATAGAGACGATGCTGCTCGGAATCGTGGACAAACGCCATGACTGGGACGACCTGGTGCGCATGGTGACCCGCCTGCAGGAACTGAGTGCCAGGCGCTCCCACATGAGCAACCCGAAATGGCGGCTGCAGATGGAAACACTCTCACCACGAGAACTACGGGTCTTTCACGCTCTGGGCCTGGGGCTGCTCAACAAGGAAATCGCCCAATCCCTTGGCCTGAGCCTGCAGACAGTGGAAACCTATCGAAAACACATCAGTGCCAAGTTGTCGCTGAGTGGCTCGGAACTGATCCGCGCTGCCACGTTGCACCGCTGCACCAACCCGGTGGCCGCCTCCGACGATCAGCCCCCTCCAGAGCCCGAGGGTTGAGCTTGAGGGGGCTCAAAAAGCAGCAGCCAGTCATCCGTAGCAAAGTGCTCTCCATCATTGCCAAATCCCGCATTTGTTCCCCCACTTGATACAAAAGCGAGCGAGTCGATGCTCTGAAAGGTCCCCGCAAAAACAGCAAAATCAGAGCCATTAGCGGTTTTCTTTTTGAAATCCACCTGAACCAGCTTTGGATCTATCACAAGCTTGAGCGACCCAACTTCGACTCCGTCGTCAAATGGGGTTGCCCCTGTTTCGTGGACAGGTCGATAGGAGTCACGCCATGACCCCTGCCTCAGTGAGGGACTGCAGGGGATCGAGGAGCTGGAGGGGATGCTGCGATGAAGTGTTCCAAATACGGCTCAGCGGGCCAGGCCCAGAAACACCAGCAGCGAGCGGTTGAGCCGCAGCAGTTCGTCATCGGCCAGCTGGCCGATTCGGTGCCCGAGGCGGCTGCGCTGCACGGTGGTGACCTTGTCGGCCATAAGGTGGCTGGCGGCAAGCAGGCCGTTGTCTGCCGTGGGTATTCGCTATTAATAATTCCTAGCGCAATAGCCTCTGCCTTGGTCCTGAATGTCATTGATCTCGCAGAGCAGTCAGTCGCCACTGCTTCATTGACTCAGGCCGTCTGGTTTTGCGATTGCCGATCGGTACATTTCGAGAGTGTGTTACCCCACTGCGGCCTCTGTCTCCATCCAATCGGCTGTGCAGATCTGAACGAAAATCAGCACATTCGAACAAGCATAAGGCCGCCTGACTCTGAGTTAGTGTGGCCGTGTTGGGACTGGCAACGCGTTAGCCACTGGGCCGGCGCACACCCACAGATTCCCTCGGCCAGTCCTCACGCCGCGTCAAGGATCAGGCCAGGCGCCCTCCGGTGTCGGGCGTCCTTGTCTCGGCGTTGCGGCCGGCCGGTGGGGGTGGGGTTCTTCGCCGTCCTGCCGATGGCTTCCCCCGCTTCCTCCCTCAGCCGCTCGGCCCTGCGGGCCCGCGATGCCCTGGTGCTGGAGCACCTCCCCCTGGCGGATGCCATCGCCTCCGTCCTGGCCCGGCGCCTGTTCCCGCTGGTGGAGCGGGAGGATCTGATCCAGGTGGCCCGAGAGGCACTGGTCAGCTCCGCTCCCCGCTGCAGAGCAGGTGAGCCCGCTGGTGTGATTCTGGGCCGCTGCATCGCCAATCCCACCACCCTCTCACAACACCCCATCAGGGCTGCTCTCGTCCAGGACCTCCAGAAGCCGGGCGATGGTCTGACGGACGGCAGCGACACCGGCACCGCCCTCTACGCCACCCGCGCCACCGAGGCCGAGATCCACAGGGCCAACCTCAGCCTCAGTCGATCTGGGAATCGCAACCGGTATGTGGCGGCGAGGCACCTGCCCAGGGGAAGTCCCCTCACCCCTATCGCCGAGAGGCCCATGGCCTCCCCGCTCAGGCCACCTGCTCTTCCCCAAGGAGATGCCCCTCGTCCGTTCCCTGACCCAGCGGCCGGGGCGGAAGGGGGTGCCATGGGCCCGAAAAATGTTTTGGGGAAACCCCCCAAACAAAGGACCCAACTGCGGTTTTCGGCGCACTTGCGCGGTCTTAGACCGCCTTAGGAACGGAGGAAGTCGACCGATCAGATCGATTGCCCTGCAGGCGGAGTGCCAGTCGTTCCAAGGCGTTTCAAAAAATGGGTCGCCTGAGATTCGAACTCAGGACCAATCGGTTAAAAGCCGAGTGCTCTACCGCTGAGCTAGCGACCCTCCCGCGGGGCTGGCCCCGGGGCTGCCCTTGCGGGCCTTAGGGAAGGTATCACCCAGGGGGTCCCGCTTCCAAGCGAGCCTGTTCACAATGCGGCCAGCTGCCTGGTTGCGATGGCCCCCTCCCCCTGGAATGCCCCCCAGGTTCACCCTGAGGCCTGGGTGGCGCCCTCGGCCGTGGTGATCGGGGATGTGACCCTGGCGGCCGGCGCCAGCCTCTGGCCCACGGCCGTGGCCCGTGGCGACCTCTGCGCGATCACGGTGGGGGAGGGCAGCAACGTGCAGGACGGGGCGGTTCTGCATGGGGACCCCGAGCAGCCGGTGACCATCGGGGCCGACGTGACCATCGGCCACCGGGCCGTGATCCATGGGGCCACCCTGGAGGACGGCTGCCTGATCGGCATCGGCGCGATCGTGCTCAATGGCGTGACCGTGGGGGCAGGGGCCCTGGTGGCCGCCGGCAGCGTCGTGACCCGGGACGTGCCGGCCGGCACCCTGGTGATGGGCGCGCCGGCCCAGCCCCGCCGGGAGCTCTCCCCCGAGGCGATCGCCGAGCAGAGGGAACATGCCCGCCGCTACCGCCAGCTGGCGGCGGTGCATGCCGGCCTGGATGGGTGATTCATGCGATAAAGGAAGGCGAACCAGCACTGCGAACCGGCCGCCGATGCCCTGCGCTCCAACCCGCCTGCCCGCCAACCTGCACCGGCCGCGCGGCAGCCGCAGGGGCTTTGGCCTGGTGCTGCGCCAGGGCCAGGCCAGACCCGGCAGAGCGTGCAACGAAGCCGGGAGGGCTGCCTCGCTCCAAAAAGCCGCTCTGCGGCGCTCGCGGCTGCGGGAAGCGGCCCTGACCGTGGTTGCCACGGCCCTGCTCGGATCGGTGGCCTGGGGAGCGCCCCAGGTGCTGCGCGACGATCCCCGCGTCACCCTGGGGGCCCTGGGCGCCCAGGCCGCTCAGCTGGTGCCTGGCCTTGCCCCCGCAGGCTCCTCCGGGGAGACGCCGGTGCTGATCGACTGCCCCTGAAGCCCCGTTCTATTTGCCGGTGGCTTCGGTGGTGGTGTCGCTGCTGTTCTGATGGCCGTTGAGGTGCTTCTCGCAGGCCATCGCCCCACTGCCCACAAACAGCGAAGCCGCGACCAGGGGAAGCACCAGCCGGCGCAGGCGACGGGCTGGGGAGACGAAGTGCTGCACGGCGTTGGGAAGCGGAAAGGCTCCCCCGCAAGCTAGGCACAACGGCAGCGACTGCCGGATCGGCGTTGGCGATTCCCCACCCGGGGGGCGCCGAGGCCTGCTGCAGAGCGGAGCAGATCGACGGCAACAGCCTCACATCGCTTCGCAGGGCCCGCCGCCCCTGCCGGGGCTGCATAGCTTCAGGCTTTCCCGCCTGCGCCGAACGGAGCGCGTTCTGCCATGACGCACCTGCCGAAGCCCTATCCCCACGACATCAACGACGACCTCCCCGTGGACGACGACCTCGGCCTGGACGTCGACTTCCCCATGGCGGAAGGAGAGAGCGACGACGACGCCGGCGAGAGCTGGGACGACGGGAGCATCCCCCTGCCGGATGAGCTGATCGAGCAGGGCGATGATTTCTGAGCGGCCGATGGGTTCAGCCGGGCCGGAGCTGGTGCTCGAGAGCCCCGCCTTTGCCGCCGATGCCCCCATTCCCCGGGACCACACCGGCGATGGCCTGAATCTCTCGCCGCCGCTGCACTGGCACGGCGAACCGGAGGCGACCCGCAGTTTCGTGCTGATCCTCGAGGATCCGGAGGCTCCGGCCGGGCTGTGGGTGCACTGGGTGGTGGCCGACATCCCGGCACGCGTCCATTCGCTTCCCCAGGGCCTGCCGCGCCGGCTGGAGCTGGAGAACGGCGCCTGGCAGGGGCGCTGCTGGGGGGTGGAGCGCTTCGCCCGCATCGGCTACTACGGCCCCCAGCCGCCGGAGGGCCCACCCCATCACTACCGCTTCCGGTTGTTCGCCCTGGATCAGACCCTGCCCCTGCCTCCGGGGGCCACGCCCCCCCAGGTGAAGGAAGCGATGGCCGGCCATCTGCTCGCCGAAACCAGCCTGGTGGGGAGTTACGGCCGGAGCCGGCGGGGCCCCGGTGGGATCAGAACTGGAAACTGGTCTTGATCAAAGCCCCCAGCTGATCCAGACCCTCGCCGGAGGGGGTTTCCTGGCCCAGGGGACGACTCAGATAGAACAGCGCCGGTGTGACCGTGATCTGGTCGGTGAGCTGCAGCTTCAGCCACCACTCCCAGACGTAGCCCTGGTCGTGGGGAACGGCGCCATCGCGCAGGGCGGTGGCGAACACCGGCTGGCCCACCCCCATCCCCAGCTGGTTGCCCGGGGCCAGCACGTCGCTCCACTGCAGGCCCACCATCCACGACTGACTGGTGGCCAGGGAACCGGAGGAGCGGGGCGAGTCGTAGGTGGTGCCGTTGAGGCCCCAACCGGCGCTGATCGAGGGCATCCAGCCGCTGCCGGCGGGTTGCCAGTACCCACTGAGCCCGAAGGCATCGGTGTGGCTGCCGGCATTGGCCAGATACTCGGCGGCGGTGAACGGGGTGGTGCCCGGCACGGCCACACCGGCCTGGATGCGGGAATAGATCGCCGCCAGGGCCCATTGCTCGCCGGCGTAGCCGAGCTGCACCGCGGCGGTGGCTGCGGAGGTGGCCGAACCCAGGCCCCCCTGCGCCGTGTCTGCCTGGTCGCCGTTGGCCGCCACGTAGAGGGCACTGGCGCTCCAGCCGTTCTGCTGCCACCACAGGCCCACGCCGGGGCCGATGTTCTTGTTGTAGGCCGCGGGGGCGCCGTTGGCGGCCATCACGTTCAGAACCGTGTCGGCGGGGTAGACACTGGGCCAGAGGGCGAACATGTCCTCCTGCCCCCAGCGGGCACCGAGGGTGGCGGTGAACCCAAGCCCCAGCGGCAGGCGGTAGTAGAGCTCATCGATCGCCAGCACATCGCCGCAGTCGATGCCGGTGCCGCAGTCCTCCTCGAAGGCCACCTCCAGGATCGAGAGGCTGCCGGTGGGGCCGGCCCCACCGAACACGGAGTCGGCGAAGTTGCCGGCCCGCAGGGTGGTGTGGAGCAGATCCTTGCCGTTGAAGCTGGTGTCGAGGAACAGGCGCAGGTCGTAGTTGAAGGTGGTGCCGCCCGCCTCGGCGCGCACCTCATCCGCCAGACCCGCGGAAGTGCCGCCGAAGGCATTGCTGCCCACCACGAAGGTGGCGACTCCCGAGAGCTTGGTGGTGGTGGAGAACTGGTTGGCCTCCAGCTCGCCCACACGGGCCTCGAGACCGTCAACGCGGCCGCGCAGCAGGGCCAGTTCCTTCTCGAACTCGGCCGTCAGCCGCTTCAGCTCATCGGTCACCTCGGTGACGCGATCCAGGCAGGCGTTCAGCAGGGCGGCCGCTTCGTAGCGGGTCATCGCCTGGCCGCCCTTGAAGGTGCCGTTGGGGTAACCGGCCACGCAGCCGTAGCGCTCGATCAGGTTGCTCAGCGCCTGATACGCCCAGTCGGTGGGGCGCACGTCAGAGAACTGGTTGATGCTGGTGACCTGCTCGGCGTAATGATTGAAATCGGCAAGGTTGAGGTCGGCAGCGCCGGCCGCCGGCGCAGCGAGCAGCAGAAAACCGAGAGCAAGGGGGGAGCGCACGCTGCAGAAAAGGAGCCGATCGGCAGCATGATCCCAGCGATCCATCGATTTTTAGCAATCGGTCACGCTCTGGATGCAGACCTCCCGAGCAGACCTACAACCGGAGGCAGGCAAACAGCTGTGCTCCGATGATTCCTCCCCAGAAACAGATGACCGGCATGCTGGGCCATCCGGTGGCGGAGAATCCGATCGACCGGATGTTCGACGCCGTCTACGCCCACTACGGCCTCAACTGGCAGTTCTGGAAGAGCGATGTGGTCTCGGAAGCGATGCTGGCGCCTGCCGTGGCGGGCCTGGCGCCGCTTGGCTACCGCGGCGTCGGGATCACGGTGCCCTACAAGGTGGCGGTGATCCCCCTGCTGGATGAGGTGGATGACGATGTGAAGGCGATCGGCGCTGCCAATTACCTCACGATCGAGGCGGGTCGGCTGATCGGCCACAACAACGACGGCAAGGGGGTGGTGAAGGCGATCGAGAAGCAGCGCAGCCTCAAGGGGGAAAAAGTGGTGATGCTGGGGGCCGGCGGCGCCGGCCGGGCGATGGCGATGGAGATCGCCTGGGCCGGGGCGGCCCAGCTCACCCTGGTGACCCGGCGGGAGGAACAGGGCCGGGAGGTGGCCGAACGCATCGCCGCCAAGGCCGGAGTGCCGGCCCAGTGGCAGGCCTGGAGCGCGCCGGTGGTGGTGCCCCCCGGCACCACGCTGCTGATGAATGCCACCCACCTGGGCTGTGCGCCGGAGCTGGAGCCCGTGCCGATCGACTGGTCGAGCGTGGAGCCCGGCTGCCTGGCGGTGGATGTGATCACCAATCCCCGGCTCACCCCGTTTCTGCTGGAGGCGAAGCAGCGCGGCTGCGGCGTGGTCGACGGGGTGGAGATGCTGGTGCAGCTGGCCATGCAGATCTTCACCACCTGGACCGGAATCACGCCGGAAGAAGAGGTGTTCCAGAGGGCGGTGGCGGAGGCCCTCGGCGAATGAGGCCCCCTCAGGGCCGCAGCAGCTCTTCTGCCAGCCGCTCCACCGCCCTGCGATCCCGCAGCAGCTGGGGGTGGGTCCACACCGGCAGCATGTGGCGGTCTCCGACGGGCAGCACCGCCCCCCAGCCCGGCAGCACGATCAGGTCCAGGCCTGAGTAGAAGCTGCAGCACTCCACCGCGGCCAGGGTTTCGAGGTTCTCGTTGAGACGACGCAGCAGCGGACTGCCGAGCTTCAGATCCGCGATCCCGGCCAGCGGGCGGCGCGGCCACGGCTGGGCGGTGAGGGTGCCCTGCTGGGGACTGCCCACGCTGATGAAGCGACGGGTGCGGACATGGCCACCGAGCAGCTGGATCCAGGTGCGGGCCACCACGCCCCCCATCGAGAACCCGAGCAGATCGATCGGCTGCTGCCCGAAGGCGGCCTCGATATGGCTGCCGAGCCGCTCGGCCGAGGCCTCGACCGGCGTGATCCCGAAGCGCAGCGACAACCGGGGGATCAACAGGGAAGATCGCTGGCGGCCAAGCTGACGCCGCAGGCGGTCGAAGACGCGGGGGGTGTCCCACAGCCCATGTACCCGCACCAGCGGCGGACCGGGACCGGGCACCACCCCGCCGGCCTCGGTGTTCGTGGGCATGGCGGGGAGGAACCTCTGGGTCTCCTACCCAATGCCGGCTGGCTGCGAGCGGAAGCTCACAGAAACCGACACGACCACGAATCCACCTCGGCCTCGCGATGAAAGGCGAAACGACGACCGGAGGATTCCTCGACCACGACGATCAGATCCAACGGGTCGACACCGCGCTGAAACACGGCTTCCTTGGAGCGGAGCATGCGCCAGAGGGCATCCACCGCGGTGGAATCACGGCAGCGGATCTCCAAGTGGTCAGCGGTGGCTGTTGAGGAGCCGGATCCAGACATCAGAACGGGTGACGGGCTCCATTGCGAAAAGTTAACAGAAAAAGCAAAGGGGCTCGAAAGGCCCTGGCGGCACAATGGCGCCCAATGCGCTCAGCTCAGTGAAAAGCGCAAATCCTTCTTCTGCAAGGGCCCCCGATCGCCAGGAGCTGATCCTCGCCGGCGGCGGCCATACCCAGGCCCTGCTCCTGCTCCCGTGGGCGATGCGGCCGAAACCGCGGCCGACCGCCACCCGGATCACCCTGGTGAACCGCCACAGCACGGCGCTCTACTCCGGCCTGGTGCCGGCGCTCGTGGCGGGGCTGGTGAGCCCGGAAGACTGCTCGATCCCGCTGCGGACCCTCTGCGACCGGGCCGATGTTGCGTTCGTGCAGGCGGAGATCACCGGACTCCAGCTCCAGGAGCAACAGCTACTGCTGCAGGGG
>JBKDOV010000092.1:0-5831 GCA_046342815.1 Cyanobacteriota bacterium | reverse complement strand
TGGCCAGATAGGGAGCCCCATCGGCATGGGGTCCCCAGAACTGCCACCAGCCGCGGCGGTGGAGGCGCCAGAGGCGGCTGCCCAGCTCCTCGCCGAGCCTCTCCCGCCAGAGGGCTGGCACGCGGCGCTCCGGCGTGGCTGGAAAACTCTGCAGCAGGCTGGCGGCGGCCATCAGCTGTTCCAAACCCTGGGCCTTCGGTCGCGGCCAACGGCTCAACCACCAAGCCGGCACGCTCAGCAGCAGCAGGATCGCCAGGCTGGTGAGCGGGAGGGGCGGGCGACGCGGCAACCGCGAGGCGGATGGGGTCATGGCGACGGCTATCCGGGCTGACCGTAGAGCGTGGTGCGCTGCCGCACCGGCCGCCCCCGCTCCAGGGCAGCCTGGCGCAGGGCCTCCACCGTCTGCCGGGTCCCACCCTGCGCCCCCGCCATCGTGGTGATGTGCTCCTCCATCAGGGTGCCACCGAGGTCGTCGCAACCCCAGCGCAGGGCCTCTCCCGCCACAGGCAGGGTGAGCTTCACCCAGCTGGGCTGGTGGTGGGGAATCCAGCCGCCGAGCAGCAAGCGGGCTTCGGCGGTGAGCCGCAGCATCGCCGCCACCTCGGGCTGGTCCCGGCCGACCCGCTGCCGCAGGGGGGCCGGGGCCAGCGCCCCCACGAACGGCAGCAGCACGAATTCGGTGAATCCCCCCGCTGACGCGGCGGCACCGGCGCCTGCAGCGTCGGCACGGGCCTGGCGCTGCAGGGCCACCAGGGTGAGCAGATGGGCCACCCGATCGGCCGACGTCTCGATGTGGCCCGCCATGAAGGTGGCGGTGGCTGGGATGCCGCGGCGATGCACCTGGCGCATCACGGCGACCCACTCCAGGGCCGAAAGTTTCTCAGGACAGAGCCGGCGACGCAGCGGTTCGCTGAGCACCTCGGCGGCGGTTCCCGGCACCGAGCCCAGGCCCGCTGCGACCAGGCGATCGAGCACGAGATCCAGGGGCAGGTCATCGCAGCGGGCGATGTAGAGCAGCTCCTGGGGAGAGAAGGCATGCAGATGCACCCCCGGCGCCGCCTGCGCCAGATCGCGCAGCAGAGATTCGGCGAAAGCGAGATGGCTGCCGTCACGCCGTGCCTCCGGATCGAGGGCAGCCTGCAGACAGAGCTCGGTGGCCCCGAGCCGCTGGGCTTCGGCGGCGCGGGCGATCAGCTCCTGACGCGGAAACCGAAACGCACCCTGCTCGCCCTCATCGCGGCGGAAGGCACAGAAACCACAATGCAGCACGCACACGTTGCTGCTGTTGAGATTGCGATTCACCACGTAGGTGACGGTGTCTCCCACCAGGCGGCGCCGCAGTTCATCGGCCGCCGTTCGGAGTGTCTCCAGACCGGAGGAATCGAGGCGAAGCTCCAGAAGGGCCAGGGCCAGGCCGGCATCGGGGATGCCGGAGCCAGCCGCGAAGATCCGATCAAGAAGGGCTTCCAGGCCGAGGTCCCGAAAGGGAGCGGCCTGGGCAGGCAGGGGCGGCAGAACCAGCAGTCTCTGGGCCTCCGACAGGGCGGTGGCGCAGAGACTCACTTGCGGCGGCCGGATGCTTCCTGGGCCTTGCGCCGCCGGCGATCACGCCACTCCACGGTGGAGAGATAGCCCACGCCGAGGCTCACGAAAAGAAGCAGAACCGTGGCGACGCCAGCCAGCACGGTGTTGGCCGAAAGGGTCAGACCCGACAAGAGCGGCTCAGAAAGGAAGAACGTTGTCGCCACCGCGACCCCACACCACCATCGCGATCGAGAAGCTGAAGATGGCGGCCAGGGAGGCCCAACCGAGGGTGATCAACATGGGAGGTGTGGGTGAATGCGCACGATGATACCTAGGCTGCCTGCCATCGAGTGTGGGTCGTCATGAGCACCGCAGGCAGCGCCACCCCCGTGCAGGAAAAGCAGCGGGTGCAACAGACCTACCCGAATTACCGAGTCATCGTGCTCGATGACGACGTGAACACCTTTCAGCACGTGGTGGAGTGTCTGATGCGTTATCTGCCGGGGATGAATCCCGACAAGGCCTGGGCCCTGGCCCGGCGGATCGACGGCGAGGGCTCGGCGGTGGTGTGGACCGGCCCGCAGGAGCAGGCTGAGCTGTACCACCAGCAACTGGGAGCCGAAGGGTTGACCATGGCTCCGCTCGAGAAGGCCTGAGGAGATTCCATGGGCCGGGTGGTGATCACCCACAGCACCTATGTGGAGGGCCTGATCCCCCTGCTGCGGCGCCTGGCGGAAGCGGAGGGGATCGACACGATCACACCGGCCGTGATCAGCCGCGTGCGGGGACGGAGCACCAGCCTGCGGTTGCGGGTTTCCACCCCGATCACCGGCGGCTACAAACTGCTGGCCCGCCGCGGCAGCAGTGCCCAGGAGGTGTTCGTGGTCACCGGCTGGAGCCGGGATCGTCTCCAGGCTCACCTGGATCTACTGACGAACTGAGCAGGGTGGTGGGGGCAGCGCGCTCAAAGACCGCTGCCGCCGAGAACCGGGCCCAGGCACCGCCCTGGCGGAACCAGGCCTCGTCGCAGAGGGCCAGATCCTCCGGACCCAGCTGCCACTGGCTGCGCAGATACTGGCCGTAGGCCTCCAGCGGCGCCTGGGGGGCCTGCCAGTGCACCACGGCGAAGGCGAGACCCCGTACCCGCACGGCACCACCCTCCGATTCCAGGATCTCCTCCTGGAGAAGGAAGGTGCGGAAAGGGCCCTCGGCGGGGGATTCGAGGGGGTACTTGCGCAGATAGAGCTCCCGGGCCCGGGGGAAAACTGGGCCGGGGGCCCGACTGAGCAGCCGCTCGAAGGCCTGCTGAAAGGGGGACATGCTGCCTGGAGAAACCGGTGGCCGGGCACGGGCCGGTCACCGGAAGGGCGGAAAAGGGTGGACCGCTGTGCCGTCTTGCCCCAGTGTTCGACCTGGATGAACCAGAAGGGAGGTCAGAGGCGGGGTTTCGTTTCCGGCAACAAGGCCGGTATACGTTGCCGTCGCTGAAGACCTCCCATGTCGAAAGGGAGTCAGATCAGAAAACTGTGAAAGGCAGTCACCAACACAGCAGACCGCAATCACTCTAAGGGGTTCGGAGGCAAGGGCCACAGATTTCGGACCTCCTCGAGCCGGGCCATCGCCGCCGCCGTTCGTTGCTCCGGCGATTCGCCCTCCAGCACCACGGTGAGGTGGCCGAGCTTGCGGCCGGGGCGGACCTCCTGTTTGCCATACCAATGAAGGTGGGCGCCGCTGAGGGCCTCCAGCGCCTGCAATTTCGGCGTCAGGTCGGTCTCCCCCGTGTCGAAACCGAGCAGGTTGACCATCAGGGCACCGGCCACCTTTGGTTCGGTGGACCCCATCGGCAGACCCGCCACGATCCGCACCTGCTGGGCGAACTGGCTGCAGCGACAGGCCTCGATCGTGTAGTGGCCGGAGTTGTGGGTGCGGGGGGCAAGTTCGTTCACCTGCAGTCCGGCCGGACCGTAGAAGAACTCGATCGAGAGGATGCCCACGTAATCGAGGGAGGTGAGCACCGAGGCGGCCACATTCCTGGCGAACGCCTCCACGGCATGGCTCACCGGCGCCGGGGCCAGCACCCAGTCGCAGACCTGTTGATGCTGGTGGGTCTGCACCAGGGGGTAGCAGGCCACATTGCCCTCGCCATCGCGGCAGGCCACCAGGGCCAGCTCCTGCTCAAAGGCCACCATCTCCTCCAGGATCCAGTCGGCGGCAGGCACCTCCTCGGCCAGGGCCTCCAGTTCGGCCTGGGAGGCCAGGGGCCTGGTGCCCTTGCCGTCGTAACCACCGGAGCAGGCCTTCGCCATCACCGGAAACCGGAACCCCTCCGGCAGCTGGGGCCCGCTCGGCTGCCGCAGCAGCAGCGCCCCGGAATCCACCGCCAGACGCGCCTCCGACCCGCCGCTGCCCTGCTGGAGCCGGAGGCGCTGGCGTTCGGCCGAGGGAATCAGCGCCGCCTCCAGCGGGCACCAGCGGGGACAGGGCAGATGCAGGCGATCGAGCAGCTGCCGCTGGGCCCGCTTGCAGACCAGGGGCTCCAGCGCATGCAACCCCGGCACGAAATTCACCCCCTCATCGCGCAGGGTCGAGAGGGCGGGGATCGGAATCCATTCGTTCTCGAAGCTGATGGCGCCACAGCGCTCCGCCAGCTGGCGGGTAGCCGCCACGTCCTGCACATCGGCCAGCACCACGCTGGTGGCGAGCCGCACAGCCGGATCCTGGGGCGAAGGGGTCTGCACGTGGAGCTCCACCCCCAGATCGGCCGCCTCGCGGGCCAGCATCCAGGCGAGCTGGCCACCACCCACGATTCCGATGGAGGGGGCGCTGGACGGACCGCCGGCGGGACGGTCATCGGCGGCGAAATCCCCAGGGGTCTGCGCAGCGTTCTCCACCAGCTCTAGCCATCCGGGACCGATCGACCACAATCGCATCCTTCGGCCTGCTGAGCGGTTCAGGCGAGCGCCCGGTCGCCGGCGAAGGCGTAGCGGATCAGGCTCAGCAGCAGCACAATCAGGAACAGGGCGAGCCCCACGGTGCAGGCATAACTGATCTCCAGCTCCGAAAAGGCCTGGTCATAGACGTAGTAAACGATCGTGCGGGTGGCGTCGGCCGGTCCACCCTGGGTCATCAGGAACACCTCTTCGAACACCTTCGTGGCTCCGATCGCCGAGATCACCGCCACCAGGGTGATGTAGGGCCGCAACAGCGGCAGGGTGATGTCGAGGTGGCGGCGCCAGCCCTCACTGCCGTCGAGGGCGGCCGCCTCATAGAGCTCGGGGGAGATGCCCTGCAGACCTGCCAGGAAGATCACCATGTAATAGCCGAGGCCCTTCCAGAGGGTCACGAGCATCACCGCCGGCAGGGCCAGCTGGGGAGAGGTGAGGAAGCCGATCGGGGAGAAACTCTGCCCCAGCAGGGAAGCGAGCCAGCCATTGATCAGGCCGTTCTCCGCGTACAGCCAGCGGAAGGCGATCGCCGCCACCACCAGCGAAACCAGCACCGGCGTGTAGAACGCACCGCGAAACCAATGGATGCCCGGCAGCTTGCGGTTGACGAGCACCGCCAGGGTGAGGGCGCCGAGCACGATCGGCGGCACCACCCCCACGAGATAGAGGAAGGTGGTGCCCACCACCTGCAGCACCATCGGATCCGCCAGCAGCCGCCGGTAATTGGCCAGGCCCACGAACTGCAGTGGTTCGCCCACATCGAGGCCGGTGCGGCTGAAGCTCATCACCAGGGCCATGGCCCCCGGCAGCAACACCGAAAGGATCAGCAGCAGCAGCGCGGGCAGCAGGAAGGCCCAGGCCGTGGCGGTGCGTTGAGTGGTGGTGCGTTGATTGGCGGTGCGGCGCGCGGCACGCCCGGAGGGGGCGATGGCGGTGGGGGAGGAAGGGGAAGCCATGGCCGCCATTGTGGGGGAATCCCCCCAAGGGGAAGATGGGGCGAGAAGAGCGCCTTATTCGCCCCATGGGTTTTCCGCCGGCCCGAAGCAAAGCCCGTACACAGCGTGGTGTCGTGTTCGCGGCGCTGCTGCTGCTGGTGTTCCTGATGCTGCAGCTGCTGCGGCCTGTCCAGCTGCCTTCCCAGCACCGCCAGCTGCCGATCGAGCGCCAGGAACAACTGAAGGTGCTCGACCCGGAATCAGCTCCGTTTCAGAAGGCTGCCAAGGTGACGGTGGGGATGTATCTGGAGAACGCCTACAACCTTTCGGTGGCGGATCAGACCTTCATGGCCAACGGCTGGTACTGGCTCGATTGGCCGGCGGAGGTGCAGAAACTGCTGGAGGAGAACAAAGTCAAAGCCGACGA
>JBKDOV010000091.1:0-12232 GCA_046342815.1 Cyanobacteriota bacterium | reverse complement strand
GCCCTCAAGGACGCCAAGCTCTCCTCCTCCGAGCTCGACGAGGTGGTGGCTGTGGGTGCCGCCATCCAGGGCGGTGTGCTCGCCGGTGAGGTGAAGGACATCCTGCTGCTGGACGTGACGCCTCTGTCGCTGGGTGTGGAGACCCTGGGCGGTGTGATGACCAAGATGATCCCCCGCAACACCACCATCCCCACCAAGAAGTCGGAGACCTACTCCACGGCGGTGGACGGCCAGACCAACGTGGAGATCCACGTGCTGCAGGGCGAGCGCGAGATGGCCAGCGACAACAAGTCGCTGGGCACCTTCCGCCTCGACGGCATCCCGCCGGCCCCCCGTGGCGTGCCCCAGATCGAGGTCACCTTCGACATCGACGCCAACGGCATCCTCAGCGTGACCGCCAAGGACAAGGGCAGCGGCAAGGAGCAGAGCATCTCGATCACCGGCGCCTCCACCCTCAGCGAAAACGAGGTGGAGAAGCTGGTGAAGGATGCCGAGGCCAACGCTGCCGCCGACAAGGAGAAGCGCGAGAAGATCGATCTGAAGAATCAGGCCGAAACCCTGATCTATCAGGCCGAGAAGCAGCTCGCCGAGCTCGGTGACAAGGTGGGTGCCGAGGACAAGTCCAAGGTGGAGTCGTTCACCAACGATCTCAAGGAGGCTGTGGAGAAGGACGACACCGCCGGCATGCGCAGCACCCTCGAGCAGCTCCAGCAGGCGCTCTATGCCGCCGGAGCCTCCGTGTACCAGCAGGCTGGTGCCGATGGTGCCACCGCTTCGGCCGAAGGCCAGGGCGGCAACGGTGCCTCCGCCGGTGCCGGCAGCGATGATGTCATCGATGCTGAGTTCACTGAGAGCAAGTGATCCGTGGTCGACTAATCAATTTTGACTAGAAAATCGCCCCCCGCATGGGGGGCTTTTTTCGTCGCCGTTCGGGATAATCGGAGATGATGAGTACTGATTCGTCATCGCCTGTGGAGAATGACCTCTCCCCGTTCGTGCTCCGACTGCGAGAGTCCCTGGTCCGCGTGGGGGTGGGAGATCTGTTGAGCGAAGTGGAGGCGATCTCTCCCAAGCCTGATCTGGATCACTCCATGGTGGTCCTGAACCGTCTGGAGGGTGAACTGGAGGAGGGCCGGTTTCTATTGGCGCCTTCCCAGCCGTTCGTGTCCCCCGGCCAGGGACGCTTGTCAAGATGGCTGCGTAGCTGGGTTCGTCCCGCCAGAGAACCTACGCGATCCGAATTGGCGCCGTTGCTTTCGTCCGCTGTGGCCCAGCGCCTTGCCCGCCGCCAGGTGCACCAGGACCTCCGCCGGGAGTTGCGGCTGAGCAGGGCGATTTTGATTGCTGAAACGGAGCTGGTGGTTGGGTCCGGCAAGCTTCCTTCCCAGTGGGTAGAGGATCAGTGGCTGTCCCGCTGGAGCGGCTACGCCTCCAGTGTTGGTTCTGAGATGATGCTGAACCTGTGGGGAAAGATTCTGGCCCGGGAGATTCAATCGCCAGGATCTTTTGAACTACGCAGCCTTGATTTTCTTCACAGCCTCTCAGCGCGTGAGGCGGCTGACTTTGCCAAATTGATGACTTTCGTTGTTGCCGATATTGTTTTTCGCGGCTGTGATTCCTTGCTTGCTGAAGCGGGCGTAAACCATGAGTTTCTGCTCGAGATGCAGCATCTCGGCCTGTTGTTCGGGGTGGAGGCCACCAACTTCTCGGTCACGATGACTTCTCTGCGCACCGATCGTTTTGAAGCGGCCCTTCCCGCCTGCGGTCGGATGTTGGTGGTTCGATCGCCGGATCCTCATCAGCGCTGTGTTCTGCCGAGCTGCAAGCTCACTCCCATGGGGCGCCAGATCAGTCAGTTGGTTGATGCGGAGGTGAATCCTTCTTACCTCCACAGGCTGGGACAGGCGATCCGGGCCCAGGGATTTGATGTGCAGCTCGGCAGGATTCGCCGAGGTGTCGATGGGGGCATCACTCTTTTCGATCTTCATACGATCTGAACGGGGTCTTCATCGGTTTGATCATCCTTCCGCCGTCGGATTTTCCACTCGGGTGGCAATCCATTCCGCTGTGGCCGGCGCCAGCAGGATGCCGTTTCGGTAGTGGCCGCTGGCCAGCAGCAGTCCCGGTGCCAGCCGTTCGAGCAGGGGGGCCGGTCGGCCGATCGGACGGGGCCGCAGCCCTTGCCAGTGGCGTCGTATCCGCGCCTGCCGGAGCCAGTCGGGTGCGGCCCCGTTGAGCTGGGTCATGCGTTCGAGGGCGTCGGGATCGGCGCGGCTGCCCGGCTCCAGGGAGGCTCCGAGCCAGAGTCTGCGGCCGCCGGGCAGGTCGGGGCGGGGCACCAGATTGATCCCTTGCCAGATCACCGCCCCCGGCCAGGTGCAACCCTGGTGGGCGGTGGCTTCAGGCAGCTCCAGTTCGAGGGCCTGGCCGAGCACGGGTTCCAGGCGCGCCTCGGCCCCCTGGGTCCCCTCGGTCCCCAGCAGCGCATTGCTGCCCAGCCCTGCCGCCAGGACCACGGTTTCGGCCTCCAGCCGCTGGCCCGTCGCCAGTTCCACCTGCCAGCCGCTGCCCTTGCCGCAGGGGTGCAGGCGAATCACCGTGTCTTCGACGCTGGTCAGGCCGCAGGCGGTGGCATCGCTGTGCAGGGCCTCCAGCGCCTGGCCGGGATCGAGCTGGCCATCCGCCGGAGAGAACAGACCCCCGAGAGCGGGGCCTGGCAGGGTCGGCAGAAGTTCCTCCAGGTCGGCGCTGGAGCGCATCTCCAGGGGGAAGCCGTTCTGTTGGCGCTCCCAGACGAGCTGCTGCTGGCGTTGCAGGGTGTCAGGGTCGTGGGCCAGAAACAGCAGGCCCGGGCGGTAGGCAATCGGCCGCCCCCGCTGGGCCAGATCCCCCAGCCAGTGGTGCCACAGTTCGAGGCTGCGTTGGCGAAGCCGCCAGCCCCTGCCGCTGCTGCGGTGGAACACCTGCCCCATCAGCATCCCCAGGGCAGCTCGGCTGGCGTTGCAGGTCTCGGCAGTTTCCTGCGGTTCGGGATGGACCAGCAGAACGCGATGGCCTCGACGCTGCAGCAGCCAGGCAGCGCTCATGCCGATGATCCCCCCTCCCACAACGATCACGGTGCGGGCGGGGGACCTGGGCTGGGCAAGGGCGGACCCGGCCGGGGCCACGGCTGGCTTCCTGGATGAACAGACCTGCCGGATCAGACCTGGTTGAGGGCCTGCTTCACTTCGTCGGGAAGGATCTGGGCGTAATTGCCGATGCCGCTGGCCACTTTGATGTAGGCCTTGCGAAGGGCTTCGCCATCCTGCAGGCGGGCGGCTTCATCGAGCTGGGCCAGGGAGGTCTTGAGCTTCGAGGCCAGAGCATTGGCTTCGGCTCGGTCGCCCGGCAGCAGCCGCTTGTTGATGTAGAGCATCTGGCGGCCCATTTCCTGCATGGGGCCGTGGATCAGGTTGCGGGTGAAGGTCCAGTCCCGGCGATTCACCAGATCGGCGAGTTCCGGCAGGCGATCGCGGGCGGCCAGGAAGCCGGTGGCCTGCAGGGTGATCTCGCTGATGTCGTCGCTGCTGAGGGTGGCGGCGGCGCGGTTCTGGCTGCCATCACAGGCCACCAGCGAAACGCTCAGGATCACGGCCACGGCCATGACGGCCAGGCGACGCAGGGCCGCCAGCAGCTGGCTGGCGGGAGAGGGAGCCGGCGTCGTGGGCAGGGACGCGGAAGTGGACGCAGCGGCCATGGCAGAACTCTGGTATGGGGACCATCGACGCCGACTTTATCCATGGCACCTGCCGCTCGCCCCGAGCGGACGGCGGCCTGTAACCGCTTGCCACAGCGCTTGCCGCGTGATGGTCAGCGTTCCGCTGCCGCGCCACAATCAAGGCAAACCAGCGGATGGCCCGCGCCTGTCATGCGATCCGCCACCGCGATCCTGCAGTTGATCTGTCCTGATCGTCCGGGACTGGTCAGTGAACTCTCCGGCTGGGTGGCCGCCCACGGCGGCAACATCCGCCATGCCGATCACCACACCGACCTGGGGGCCGGGCTGTTTCTGAGTCGGATCGAATGGGCACTGGAGGGGTTCGGCCTGCCCCGCGATGCGATCCGACCGGCGGTGCAGGCGCTCGGGCGGCGGGTCGGCGGAGAGGCCCAGGTGCATTTCTCCGATGCCCTCACCCGGGTGGCGATCTTTGTGAGCAAGCAGGATCACTGCCTGGTGGATCTGCTCTGGCGCACCCGCTCCGGCGAACTGCCGATGCAGGTGCCACTGGTGGTCTCCAACCACCCCGACCTGCGGGCCGTGGCCGAGGATTTCGGAGCCTGCTACTGCCATGTGCCCATCGATGGCGCCAGCCGGGCGGAGGCGGAACAGGTTCAGCTGCGGCTGCTGGAGGAGCATGGGATCGAGCTTCTGGTGCTGGCCAAGTACATGCAGGTGCTGAGTCCTGGTTTTCTGGCGCACAGCGGTGATGTGATCAACATTCATCACTCCTTCCTGCCGGCGTTTCAGGGGGCGCAGCCCTACCACCGGGCCTGGGAGCGGGGTGTGAAACTGATCGGCGCCACCGCCCATTTCGTGACCGAGGAACTCGACGGGGGCCCGATCATTGAGCAGGCCACGGTGCACGTGAGCCATCGCGATGAGGTGGAGGATCTGATCCGCAAGGGACGCGACACCGAACGACTCGCCCTCGCACGCGCCGTTCGGCTCTATCTGCGGCGTCAGGTGATGGTGTATCGCGGCCGCACGGCCGTTTTCGACTGAATTCACACCCCAGACCCTTTCCGGAATCGCCGTGCTCCGTTTCGCTGCCTTGGATCGTGCCCTCTCGGCCGATGGCCCGTCCGAGGCTCCGTTGCTTGGTTGGCGTTGTTTCCAGCTGGGGCTGTTGCTCCTCGCCAGCAGCGCCTTCCTCGGCGGCTTGCTGTTGTTCGTGGCCCTGCTCCAGGGCAGTCGGGGCCGGTCGTCGCCGTTTCGCGACCGGGATGGGCAGGTGTTGCTGCTGATCAGCGCCCTGATGATCGTCGGCTGCCTTTTCGCCTCCAGCGGAGCCCTGGCCTGGCTGGGCCTGGCCAACTGGTTGCCGTTCTTCTGGGCCTACTGGGGATATCGGCCCTATCTCACCACCGCCGCGGCCCGTCGGCGGGTGGCGCTGATGCTGGTGGCGGGCAGTGTGCCGGTGATCCTCACGGGGCTCGGCCAGATCTGGTGGGGCTGGCGGGGGCCTTTCGAGCAGTTCGGGGGGTTGATCATCTGGCATCTGCGGGCAGGAGGTAACCCGCCCGGCCGGCTGGCCGGCCTGTTTGATTACGCCAACATCGCGGGAGCCTGGCTGGCCCTTGCCTGGCCCCTGGCTCTGGCGGCGCTGCTGCAGCCTCGTCTTTCCCCTGGCCGGCGGGCGGTGGTGCTACTGATTGCGATCGGCTTCGTGAGTGCTGTGTTTCTCACCGATTCGCGCAACGCCTGGGCCGCCCTGATGCTGGCCGTGCCGTTGGTCGCCGGTCCCGCCAGCTGGGGGTGGTTGCTGCCCTTGCTGGCCGTGGGGCTGGTGGTGCTGGCCCTGGCCTGCCTGCCCGGTGTGCCCTCACTGCTGCAGCTTCCTGCCCGCGCCCTTGTGCCCGAAGCGATCTGGGGGCGCCTCACGGATCTCCAGTACGCCGGCCATCGGCCCCTGGCCACCACCCGACTGGGGCAGTGGGGCACAGCCGTGGGCCTGATCCTTGAGCGCCCCTGGCTGGGTTGGGGGGCGGCGGCCTTCAGCGTGATCTATCCGCAGCGCACCGGCCACTGGCATGGCCATCCCCACAATCTGCCGATCGATCTGGCCGTGAGTCATGGCCTGCCGGTGGCTGTGCTGGTGGTGGGCTTCGTGCTCTGGTTGCTGGTGCGCGCCGCCCGGCTCGGCATGGTCCAGGCAACTCTGTTCGATCGCGCCTGGTGGACCTCTGTCCTGGTGCTGGCTGCCCTGCACGCCACCGACATGCCCTTCTATGACAGCCGCATCAATGTGGCCGGTTGGGTGTTGCTGGCCGGTCTGGGCGCCTATGGGGCGGAGCGATCCCCCGCGGCTGCATAGGCTTCCGAGCGATGACGGGCCAGGGTGGCCTTGGGCAGGGGCCCTTCCAGGTGCTCCCAGGGCAGCACAGCCTCCGGATCCCAGACCGCATGCACCACTTCCTCCCAGGCCGGCGGTGGCGGCAGGGGTGGGGCCTGCTCGGGGATGCCTTCGCCGGAGCGAATCGACCGGTAGGCCTTCTTCCAGCCCCCCAGGCTTTCGTGCTGCCCTCTCGCGGCGGCGATCACCGGGGCCAGGCGGCGGTCGCTGCGGGAGAGCAGGGCCTGGATCACACTCCAGCCATAGCTTTCCGGCCGCAGGTCGATGCCCTTCGGCTTGAGGCGTCGGGCCAATAGTTTCAGCCGTTTTTCCGCCTCCGGCCGCACTCCCTCCCATTGGAACGGCGTGTGGGCCTTGGGTACGAAGCTGCTCACCCCCAGGGAAAGGCGCAGCCCCGGGGTGGCCTTCCTGAGATCCAGCAGCAGCTGGGCCGTGGCCTCGATGTCGTCCTCTTCCTCCGTGGGAAGGCCCGCCATCCCGTAGAGCTTCATGCCGCTCAGGCCCCCCTCGCGGGCGTAACGGGCCGCCGCATAGATCTCCTCGGTGGCCAGTTTCTTGTTCACCACCTGCCGGAGGCGCTCACTGCCGCTTTCGATCGCGATCGTGAGCGATTTGCTGCCACGCCGCGCCAGGATCCGCCCCAGCTCCGGCGTCACCGTGGAGGCCCGCACGGAGCTCACGCTCACCCGGGTGTCGTCAAAACGGTCCTGATCCAGCCAGGCCAGCAGGTCTGCGAACTGGGGGTGCTGGGTCACCGAGGCCCCCAGCAGCCCCAGGCGGCTGGTGGCCTGCAATCCCTTCTCCACGGCAGGGATCAGTCCGTCCTCCAGCGACGGGGTGCGGAAGGGAAGGGTGAGATAGCTGGCCAGGCAGAAGCGGCACAGCTCCGGACAGCTGCGCACCACCTCCACCATGTGGATCGACGGCCAGGCCGCCTCCGGAGTGATCACCGTGGAGTGGCTCAGGGTGTTGCCCCGCCAGGTCTGTTTGGCCACCGAGGTCGGTACGCCCGCCTCGATCGGTTCCACGGCCACAAGGGCCCCATCGGGGTCGTAGCGGGGGGCATACAGCGCCGGCACGTACACACCCGGTACCTGTGCCAGCCGAAGCAGCCGTTCGCGGCGGGGAAGACCCCGATGGGCGTGCAGAGCCTCTGCAAAGGCTGGCAGCAGAAGTTCGCCATCCCCGAGCAGCACGGCATCGAGGAAGGGGGCGAAAGGTTCTGGATTGGCGGTGAGCACGGGCCCCCCGCCGAACACGATCGGGTCGTCATCGCCCCGTCGGTGACTCCAGATCGGGATGCCCTCGCGCTCCAGCAGATCCAGCAGCACCGGTCCATCCAGTTCCCAGCTCAGGGAGAGGCCGAACAGCTCGCACCCCTGCCGGTGGCGGGGGTCGCCCCGGTCGGTGAACAGCCGCCGCACATCCAGATCGGTGCGGCGCGCCAGGGTGGCCCACACCACCTGGAAGCCGAGACTGGTGATGCCCACCGTGTAGGTGCTGGGAAAGGCCAGCACGGTGCGCAGGGCATCGCCATCGGGCTGCGCCGGTTCGAACAGCAGGGTCTCCTGGTTCAGGGGGGCGGAGGAGCGACTCCACCCAGCGTCTCACTGTGACGCTGCCAAAAACGCAGCCAAAAAGATGCCCAAAAAAAAGACACCCCCGAAGGAGTGTCTGGTGGCAGTCGTTGCAATCCCGGAGGGAGCCGGATCAGAGGCTCACTTGAGCAGAGCGGAGAGGGGGCCGATCATGCCGGTGATGGCGCTGAGGGCATTGGCCTGGGTGGGCTTGGCGCCCTTGTCGAAGGTGCTCAGCACCAGCTGGGCAGCGGTGTTGATCACGGGCCACTTGTCACCGGCCAGGGGCTGGATCACAGGAGCGGCGGTGTTCCAGAGGACCTTGAATCCGCCCATGCTGGCGATGGCACCGGCGAGGTTGCCGGCCTTCACTTCACCTTCGCTCTTGGTGAGGAGGTCGAGAACAGGATTGACGGCGGGAGCGAGAGCGGCCTTGCCGGTGTTGGTGGCGGCATCCTTGGCGGCTTGTCCAACCTGCTCGCCGGTCTGGCGGGCAGCCTCGTTGGCGCTCTGGCTGCAACCGGTGAGGGCAAAGGCAGAAGCGGCTGCCACGGCCATGCCGGCGGAGAGAAGCTTGTGGAAACGCATGGTTTGGCGGAGTTTCAGCTGCCGAAAGGTAAAGGAGCCTGGGGCGAAAGCCAGGGCTTTAAGGCTTTTGTAAGCGTTGTTACGAAAATCTTGTACGAAACCTTCCCTTGAACGGAAAAAGGGGAGCAGAGTTCTGCTCCCCTCGGTATCCCGTCAAGCGACCAGCTCGATCAGCCCAGCAGGGCTTTCAGGGGGCCGATCAGGCCGGTGAGGGCGGTGAGGGCGTTGTCCTTGGTGGGCTCTGTGTCGCCGCCGAAGGTGGTGGTCACGAGCTTCACAGCCTTGTCAATCAGGCCGTAGTTGGGGCCAGCGGCAAGCTTGACCACGGGGCGGGCGGTATCCCAGAGGCCCTGGAAGGCCTGCAGGGTTTTGGAGGCAGCGGAAACGTTGCCGGCCTTGACCTGGGTCTCGCCGGTGTTCAGCACCTTGAGCACAGGCTCCAGCACCGACTTCAGGGATTCGTTGCCGGTCACGTCAGCAGCGGTCTTGGCGACCTGCACCACGGTGCGGGCGGCATCTTTGGCGTCGCTGGAGATGATGCCGGAGCAGGCGGCCAGATTCATCACCAGAACAGCGGCGAGGCCGAACACGGCCACACGGCGCAGGGGGCGAAGCCACTGGCCGAGGCTGGACATCATTTGGGAAACCATTGGGGATGGGGGGGGGAAGCGGTAGACCGGGACGTTTAAAAAATACGCATCTGCCTGGGCAAAGGCAACACGCTCCTATGGAGGTTTACGTCTTCTGTTGTTTTTGTCCGCTGTGGTGCGCTGCCTTGTGGTGAGGCCTTCGAAGCTTGCCGCAGATTCGCAGGCGATCCGAGGTTGAGTAAAAATTTTCAGCCTTCTGATCAAATTCTCTGTTCAAGCCCGCCTAGGCCCGGGCCAGGCTTTCGGAACCAGGTTCAGACCGCGATGAGATCGGTGCCGGTGATTGCGCTCACCCCCTGAAGAATTGCGATCAGTTCATCCTGGTTTTTGCCGCTGCTGTTTAGGCTTCCGTTGCCGTTGCGGTCCCAGTAGAGGGAGAGTCCGCTGGCGCCAATTGTATAAAGATAGGACATGCCTGCGCGGACCTGTAGTTTGTCGCTTCCCGAGACAAAGTCCTTGATGAGGGCGTAATCATCAATTCCCAGATTGCCGGCCACTCTGTTGTCGTAGAACACTCCGCGACTATCGCCCAGCAGGAAAACATCGGCATCGGTCATGCCGGTCAAGGTGTCAATCTGGCTAGCACCCAGATCCGCGGCTGAGCTTCCCGTTGACCGAACGCCAGCCAGGCGATCGGGCCCGCCGCTACCGGTGATTGTGTCGCTGAGGTTGTTTGTGTTCGTGTTCCCCCAAAGGATCACCCCGGTGGACTTGGACGTGTCATTGAGAATCACCGTCGTGCCGGTTAGTCGAGTGGTCAAATTGGCATCGCTGAACACCTCGAAGAGCAGTGATTCGTTGCCCTCCGTGGACTGGTCGTCAGCCACGGTGGCCTGGAACGAGGCCGTGCCATTGGCATCCGCGGTCAGAGGGCCGCCTTGGAGGCCGTTCAGGCCGGAGAAATCGGTGTTGCTGATGCCGGTTCCGGACAGTTTCCAGTAGGGGGTTGTGCCTGCGATCAGGTTGGTGATGGTCAGGTTCAAGGCGGATCCCTCGTTGACCGAGGCAGGGCCGGTGACGGCCGGGGCATTCGGATCAACGGGTGTTACCAACTGGCTGAGGCGGGTGATGGCACCGTCCACGTTCAGCCTGCCTCCGGTCGCGGTTTTGCTTGCCAGAGAGGATGTGGCCACCACACTCTCCATGAGGGCCTGTTTGAGCTGGGCCATCGTGGCCGTGGGCTGCGCAGCAGCCATCAGCGCCAAGCCCCCGGTCACATGGGGAGCGGCCATCGAAGTGCCGCTGTAGGTGCCATAGGTGTTGTCGGGGAGGGTGGAATAGATGCCCCCCCCCGGTGCGGCTAAATCCACCCAGGTGGAGCCGAAGTTGGAAAAACCGGAGAGGTTGCCGTTGCTGTCCAGCGACGCCACCGAGATCACGTTGGGCAGGTCGTAGCCAGCCGGATAGGAGAGGGTGCTGGTGCTGCTGTTGCCGGCGGCTGCCACGAAGAAGATCTTGGCGGCATTGGCCCTGCTGATTGCGTCATAGAGGCCTTGGGAATAGCCGCCGCCGCCCCACGAGTTGTTGGTGGCCACCAGGTTGAGGCCATGGCGCGTTTTCAGATCGGTGAAGTAATCCACAGCCTTGATGGCGTTGGCGGTGCTGCCACCGCTGGCCCCAAGAAATTTGCCGGAAAGCAGGGACACATCCCAGTTCAAACCGGCCACGCCGATCCCGTTGCCTCCCTGGCCTCCAATGGTGCCGGCCACGTGGGTGCCATGGTCGTCACCGGTGTCATCGTAGATGGTGTTGTTGTTGCCAACAAAATCCCAGCCCTGCACATCGTCGACGTAGCTATTTCCGTCGTCGTCGATGCCATTACCGGCGATTTCACCGGGATTGACTCCGGCATTCCCGCTCAGGTCGGAGTGGTTGTACTGATAACCCTCGTCGATGATGCCGACGTACACGTTTCCGCTGCCGGTGAATCCACGGGTCCAGGCCTCTGCCGCCTGGGACCCGAAGGTGTTGGCTGGGCTGGAGCCGTCGCCGTACATGCCCCAGAGGCTGCCGTTGGTCACCCCCGGATCGTTGCTGGTGGCCTGGGTCTGGAGCAGCCAGTTTTTTTCGGCATAGGCCACCCCCGGGCGCCTGGCGAGCGCGGCTATGGCCTGCTCGGCGCTAAGACCGGTCGGCAACGACACCCACTCAATCGCACCAGCACCATTGCTCTGCATCGCTCGGGTATGGATCGTTTCCGTTAAGCCGAGACCCAGCGCCGCACGTGCATTGGCCCGTTCCTGGGCGGTGCTCAGCGGATTCCAGTTCACCAACAGCCCGTCAAAGGGCAGGGATGGGGTGGCGGGGGCAGTTGTTGGCGCTCCAGCGCCGGGGGCTGGGCTGACGGGCTGCTCCAGGGGCACAACGGAGAAAGTGGTGATGCGGGCAGTTGGAACGGGGCCGCTCGGTGTGGAATCGTCCAGGGTTTTGGGAGTGCCTGAACTCGTGGTCGGATCGGTGGATAGGGCACTGGTGGGTGTGGTCGTGGCCCCTGCCAAGGGGCTGGCAGCCACGTCAGCCGTCTGCAGAGTCGGGCTGACCTTTGTGCCGCTGGGAACCGTGATGTTCTGGCTGAGCAGCAGGTCGTGATAGTTGCTGCTGGATTGGCTTGACCCCTGGTCGCTAAGATTTGTCAGAAAATTGGGAATTTTGCTCATGACTGCGATTCGTGTTTGGCTTCCATTCTGGCAAATTTAGATTCATTTAGGGAGAGCCCAGGGGGCCTTGGGGCCTGGTCGATCGGGGCCTGTGATTCGCTGCCGTTTTATTGTCAGATTTTCCGTGTTTTCTCGGGAGACTTTCGCCTTCGCTGCGATCCGGCCTTTGTTGCCTGGTCCACGCCATCTCTTGTCAGGCCACGTGCTGCAAGATTCGGTGGAGCCACCTCTTTAATGTATTTAATTAATATTTAAATGCTTTATTTTTTGCGCTTTTTCCCGCTTCCTTCGTCTTCGCTCGCACTGATTCGATGATGTCAAAATTCGAGGCTCTTTCCCGGGCCGCTTTCGGTGGTGTCGCTGGCGGCCTCATGCCTCCGCCAGCGCCTTCGCCTCCTCTTCGGCGCTCACCACACGGCCGTTGTCCGCGAAGCCGGCGATCTGATCGAAGTTGAGGTAGCGGTAGAGCTCGGCTCCGTAGGGATCGATCTTCTCGGCGGCGACCGGCAGATACTCCTCCTTGCTGGGGATGCGGCCCAGCTGGGCGCAGACAGCGGCGAGTTCGGCGCTGCCCAGATACACCTGGGCGCCGTTGCCGAGGCGGTTGTTGAAGTTGCGGGTGCTGGTGGAGAACACGGTGGTGTTGT
>JBKDOV010000090.1:0-4533 GCA_046342815.1 Cyanobacteriota bacterium | reverse complement strand
CCTGGCCCTCGAAGCGGGGATCGGTACGGCTCTGTACCGCACCCCCTCCAGCGGTCTGCACCTCTGGCTCCTGCTGCCGGAGCCGCTGCAGCACTCCTATGCCCACCGCCTTGGCGCCCACCTTCTGGCGGCGGCTGGCATGGAGCAGAAGCCGGGTCAGGCCGAAGTGATCCCCTCGGACGTGCGCTTCACCGAAGACTGCTTCGATGCGCGGCTGGCCCCCAGTTCCCAGGGGGTCCGACTGCCTGGCCAGGCCGGCGGCGCCGTCTGGGTTGGCCATGGCTGGGCAGAGGATCCCATGATCTGCTGGCAGGAGCTCGAAGCGGCACTGGAGGCCAGCGAGCCGGGCCCGGCCTGGGAGGCCTTGGTGCAGCAGGCACGGGAGTGGAAGCGGCCCCGGTCCTTCCCTCGCCGTGCTGGCGATCCCAGCCGCCGCAGAAGTCGGGGGGTGGTCGCATGGACTGGGGGCGGTCAATCAGCCCAGAACCTCGGCGCGCTGGCAAACCGCTGTTACTGGCCTGGGGCCACGGTGGAGGAACTGGGAGAGGCGATCGCCGCCGCCGCTCTGGGATCGCCTGGTTTCCATCGCTGGGCATCGGCCGACACGAAGGCCCGCCTTTCGAGGTGGGCGAAGGAATGGGCCAGCTGCTGCCTGAGGCGGCCGCCAACACGCACCAGCAACCACCGGCCACCAAGCACCGACCCAGGCCGGAACCACCGCCTCCACCGCAAAGCGGTCTGCGCCGTCATCGCTGCAGCGGCGAAGGTGGCCCAGTCGGCTGGTGATGCTGCGCTGCAGTGGGGTGAGCGGAAGACAGCGGAAGCGATCGGGATCAGCAGAACCACGTTCCGACGCCTTAAATCCCTGTGGCTGAGCAGGTTGTCTGCGGCAATGGAATCGATTCCTTCCACTGGTACAGACCCATGCCCCAAGGGGGGGCTAGGGGGGAATCCCTTTCCTCTGGGAACTGGGGGGGAGGAATCCGGGCTGCCTGGGGGTGGATCTATCGACTCTCGATCTGCTGATCCACCTTGTCCATCTCCTTCTCCACCTTCATCTCCATCCCTGCCTACTTCGCCTCCTGCTGTTCTGACAGATCGCCGTCAGAGGGAGCGCGAGGAATTGGCCAGATGGCTGGGCCAAGCGTAGGCCATGTCTTCGGAAAGCTGACGGCATGACCATCAGGATCGATCCCCGCTTCCTTGCAACCGCCGACCGTCTGGCGAGTGCTGGCCTGAGCCTTCGGGACATTGCGGCCGGTCTGAAGGTGAGCAACTCCTGGCTCCATGCCCGTCTGTCCGCAGCGAAAGCCGGCACCGGCACCCCTGAAGATGTGGCCCTTCTGGACTGCATCCAAGGGGCCCAGATGCGCGGACAGATGAGCCTGGTGGAGAGCCTCATCAAGAACGCGAAGGAGGGGGATAGCCGTGCTGCAACGTGGCTGCTCAGCCATGCCCCCTCAACTCGTGGCCGGTGGTCTGAAGCAGCCGCCGTCCGTCGCGAATCTGAGCGGCTGATGGGGGTGGTCGGTGGTGTGGTTCAGGACGCGAAACAACGTGGCTGGATTACGCCAGACGCTGAGCGTCTCCTGCTGCTGTCGCTTGGCGCCGCTGGGCTCCGAATGGAGCGGATCCACTCCGGCGACCTGGCCCACGTTTCCGATGAGATCGACCCATGACCCGTTTCCGCTCCGGCGATCCTGTCCAAGCCCGTTTGGCTCAGCTGGCCCTGCGGCACCCTCCGGCGGCTGCCCCTGGCATCGCCACCAGTCCCGAGGCGATCGCAGAGGCCCGTGAGGTCTGGGGGGATGTCGAGCGCGCTGACGCTGTGGCCCTCCTGCTTTCGCAGTTGCGGCACCTCCATGCCAGCGCCATGGCCAGCGGCGATCTGCACTTGGCGCTGAAATGCCTCGATCGAATCGCGGCCGTGGCGAAGATCTGAGATGGCAATTCGTACCACCACCGCCGGCACCTGCCAGGTCGTTGTCAGCCCCGCCGGCCCCCTGGTGGTCGCTCTGGCCGGCCTGATGAATCTGCCTGCTGCCGATGAGATCGAAGGGGCACCCGATCTGGAGCAACCCAGTACCGTCACGCTCCGCTCTGGTGGCGCCGTGGTGTGCACCTTGGTGGTGAACTATTCCCCCGACGGCGCCCCGGTCTCTGTGGCCCTGCTGCCGCCCTCCTGAGCCTCTACGGCGGCCCTGGCCTGTGCCACCGCTGCCAGGCTGTCGCCCCTGCTCAACATCCCCATGCACAAGCCACGCCGGAGCCGGTTCTCCATGGTTTCGACCGCTTCAGGTCCGCCATAGATCAGCGTGTCGATCGCCATCGCCACGTTTTCGAGCCGCCGGCAGTGGCTGGGAAGCGCGTTCCTCCCTCCTTGAATCTCCAGCACCTCGGCAAGCGCGCTCCATGTCCCGGCTCGCCGTTGTTCCTCTCCCAGCTGTGCCAGGGAGGCATGTGCATCGGTGACGGGCCACAGCGTTTCGAGGGTCTCTCGCGTGCTTCCTTTCTCCTTGGGTTTCGACGGCCCCGACCGTGGCCGTCTCGTCCGTGGCAGCGGCCCGGCCCATCTGATGTGATGCCCCAGGGATGCATCCCTGATCCGCTCGACCAGGCCTATCTCTGTCTTGTCCGGGAGCTCGATCCCCGTGACCTTCAGCGCAACCCCCCAGGCGTCAGGCCGGAGCCATGCGACCCGCGCCAGTTCGTAGGCCAGCCGGGTCGCGGGGATCGCGTTGACCGCTTCGATGAGCTCCGCCTCGGTCCGGGCTCTCAAAGCCAGCGACCCGGAAAGGCCCGCTTCGCCAATTCGCCCCGGCTGAGCCTCTGGATGTCACCCTGCGGCGGCACCTGCTCGTTCACCCTCGCCCTGAAGTCAGCGGCCGCCGCCGGGGGTGATTCCAGCCGCTGCGCACCTCCGAAAGCCAACTCCGCCAGTTCCCCCCGCGAAAGAGTGTGCAGCGGCTGCTGCTGTGGAGCCCCCATTACCTCCTGGAGCAACCCCCTGAGCTCGTCTTTCGACAGGGTGATCTGCTGCTGATCCTGGTGCGCCTGATAGTCGGGTTCGGTGCTGGGGGCAGGGGGCAGATTCTCGGCCTGTTCATCGGGATCAGGCCGCCCGAAAGCCGCGTGAATCAACTCGTCTCGACTCATCGATGACAGGTCTGCCGGTTGCTCGATCTGTTCGCTCATGCCGCTTCTGTGTTGGCGCTGGAGGTTTCCGCGAAACGGACCGCTCCTGCTGTCGGCCGGTGCTCGGTGCGGGTCTGCAGGGTGGCGCCACCCCCTCGCCGTCGGTACAATGGAGGGGTCAGCAGGCAGGCCGAGTGAGCCGCCGCTGCGAAGCCTTCAACCATGACCCGAACCGCTGATCTGGCGGCCCGGTTGCGCGAACTGCGGGAGCGTTCCGCTGCAACCGACCGCGCCGCCGCCGCCGCCCTTGATGACCTGCTTGCCGCCGGTCATCACCTGATCACCACCATGGCGGCTCTCTCCGAAGTGCTGGAGCGGGAGGCCGAATGAATCGCCCTCACCCGGTTGAGCTCGTGCTCGCCGTCGGACTGGCCACGCTTCAGGCCGGCCGCTTCCTGCTCATCGCCCTGGTGGCCCTCGCCATCACGATCGTCACCGACCCCCGTCGCCACCTTCCACCAGCACCAAGGCAGCCCCAGCCATCGCCAGCCGTGGCGCCACTGGCGGCCCTCGCCCACGATCTTCGCCACCTTCCATCCGCTCAACTGCGCGAGGTGGCCGGCACTCGCCGCAAGCTGGCAAAGGATCGCCTGATCAGTGACCTGCTGGCCCTGCCGATCTGATCCACCACCAGAGGCCTCCATGCGCCCCTGTGAGGCCTTCTGGCCCCTTCTGGCCCCGTAGGGCGGGCTGCGCCCCTCCCAGGCCTCAGGGCTGCCCGTGACCCCCTCCTGTGACCCATCAGTGACGCCAGCCGGTGCCGCCACTGATGGCACCCCTGGGGGGTGGTCATCCTGATCTGACCTGCTTTCCTGTCACTGACACCACCCACTGGCACCAGTGACACCACCTCAGACCTTCGAGGCCCTGCCTGATCTGACCTTGGCGGAGTGCTGCGACCGCTGGGAGGTGAGCAGTCGAAACACCATCAAGGCCCGTGCCGCCGCCCTGGGGGTGGTGCTGCGCCGTGAATCGAGCACTCGGACGGTCTGGCCGGCTGAAGCCCTCGCCCTGGGGGATCGCCTGGCGGAGCACCTCAGGCAGCCCGGCGGCACCCTGGCGAACTTCCCTGAGGCAGTGCCGTCACTGGCATCACCGGCTGCCATCGGTGATGGGTCACAGCGAGGCGGCGGCCTGTCAGTGACAGCACCTGATGGTGGCACTGACACCATGGCGGCCCTGCTCCAGCTGATGGGAGGCATGGCCCCACCACCTCCAGCCCCGGACCCCCTGGCGGTCTCTCGTGGCCTTGCGGAAGCGGCCGACCTGGCGGCATGGCTCAGCCCTGTCGAGCTGGCTCGATTGTTGGGGGTGGCGCCCGGCACTGTGCGCAGCTGG
>JBKDOV010000089.1:0-29304 GCA_046342815.1 Cyanobacteriota bacterium | reverse complement strand
GTCATCGTCATTGATGAGATCGGCACAGAGCTCGAAACGCAGGCGGCCCGCACGATCGCGGAGCGGGGCGTGCAGCTGGTGGCCACTGCCCACGGCAACGAGCTGGCCAACCTGATCAAGAACCCCACCCTCAGCGATCTGGTGGGAGGGATCCAGTCGGTCACCCTGGGGGATGAGGAGGCGCGCCGCCGCCGCACCCAGAAGACGGTGCTGGAGCGGGCGGCCGAGCCCACCTTCCCGCTGGCGGTGGAAATGCACAGCCGCCATCGCTGGCTTGTGCATCGCGATGTGGCCGCCAGCGTGGATCTGATGCTGCGGGGTCAGACGGCGCGCCCCCAGATTCGCGAGCTGGGGGAGGACGGCCAGTGGCAGCTGCGCGACCAGCCGGTTGCCGCGTCCGCGGCGCCTGGTCCGCGGCGTCTGGCCCCGCGGCCCCTCCCCGATCCCACCCTCCAGCCTTCCCTGCGGGCCGCGGAGGCTCTCCCCGCAGAGCTCGCGCCACCGTCCACGCCACTTCTCACCTCACTTTTCACACCACCGCCTTCCCCCGAGCCTGCCGAACTCCCGACCGATCTCCCCCGCCCCGATCCGATCGCGCCGCTGCGGCTCTGCCCCGTCGGGGTGAATTCCCACCTGTTGGAAGAGGCGGCCCGCTCCCGCCAGCTGCCGGTGCAGGTGGTGGCGGCGCCCGAGCAGTCCGATGCTGTGCTCACCCTGCGGGGCGAGCTCGGTAGGTATCCGGAGTTGCGCAAACGGGCCCGTGGGCTGGGGCTGCCGATCCTGGTGATCAAGACCGACTCGGTGCATCAGCTGCAGCGCGCCATGGAGCGGCTGCTCGAACGCCGCCGTCCTGCCTCTGCCGCCGCCACCGGACTGGAGGATGCCCATGCCGCCATGGAGGAATGCCGCCTGGCCGTCGAGCAGGTGGTGCTGCCCCAGGGGCGGCCGGTGGAGTTGTTGCCCCGCAGTGAGGCGGTGCGTCAGATGCAGGCGGAACTGGTCGGTCGCTACCGCCTGCGCACGGCGGTGTTCGGTCGGGGCCAGCAGCAGCGGCTGCGGGTGTTTCCGGCCTGAGCCCGGTGGGGTGGAGCAGGCCGCCCGCTCTCCACGGGCGGTGCCGGAAGACGGTGGTTGACGAAGGACCGGGCGCTGTGGGTAACTAGCTAGGCACCGGCGCAAGCCGGAGCATGGGGTAACCCATTGGGCCGTCGCCAAGTGGTAAGGCAGCGGGTTTTGGTCCCGCCATTCCTAGGTTCGAATCCTAGCGGCCCAGTTTTTACACTTTTTTGCTCGCAGATCTCCTTCTGCGGAGCTTTTTCGGTCCAGGCCTTTCCGCTTCCTGCCGGCCATGGTTTCTGCGTCTGCTTCCGCGACCCCTGCCCCGTCGCCTGCCCTGTCTGCGCCGCTGCTCGTGTTCGATTTCGACGGGGTGCTCGTCGATGGCATGGCGGAATACTGGTGGTCGGCCCGTCGGGCGGCCCTGTGTCTCGATCCTTCGCTGGAGTTGCCGGAGCAGGCACCCGCCGTCTTTGTGCGGCTGCGGCCCCAGATCCACAAGGGTTGGGAGATGGTGCTGATCGCCTCCGGGCTCGATCATTTCGGCCTCGAACCGCTTGCGCCCGCCGAGTACGAGCGCCGGCTGCAGGCAGCGCTGGCCTTGCGGGGCTGGTCGCCCCTGGAGCTCCAGCAGGCGCTCGAACAGGTCCGCAGCGAGGCGATCGCCAGCGATGTCGACGCCTGGCTCGGCCGGCATCGTTTTTTCCCGGGCGTGCAGGAGCGTCTTCGCACCCTTGCCGACGAAGGCGTCTCCTGGGTCGTGCTCACCACCAAGGGGGGCGCCTTCGCCGAGCGACTGCTGGCCAGTGCGGGGTTACAGCCCCTAGCCCTGTATGGCCATGAACAGGGCAGCAAACCGGAGGTCTTGCTGCGCCTGCTTCGGGAGCAGCCCCAACCCCTGTGGTTCCTGGAGGATCGGCGTCCCACCCTGGAGCTGGTGCGTGCCACCCCCGGGTTGGAGTCGGTGCGCTGCTTCCTGGTGGCCTGGGGCTATCTGGCCGCCTCCGATGCGGAGGGCCTGCCCGAGCGGGGCATCCACTGGCTGGAGCACGATCGCTTCCTGGCCCCCCTGGCGCAGTGGCCCTGATCCGCTAGAGTACGCACGTACTATGCGCACATGGGACGCCGGCCCTCTTCGGTGGCACTTGCCTCAGTGAGGTCGCAGGATGGCCCATCGCTCCCACCGGACTGTTCCGCCTTCTGCGGCCTTCTCCATCGCTGATTCCTTCCATGCCTGCTGAATCCAAGGCCGCCTCCGCCTCTTCTTCCCTGGCCTCCCCCGCCTCCTCGGGCGCCACGGATGCCCGTGCCGCCGCCGAGCGGGACAAGGCCCTCGGTCTGGTGCTGAATCAGATCGAGCGCAATTTCGGCAAGGGCTCGATCATGCGGCTCGGAGATGCCTCCCGGATGCGGGTGGAAACCATCTCCACCGGCGCGCTCACCCTGGATCTGGCCCTCGGAGGTGGATATCCGAAGGGCCGGGTGGTGGAGGTGTACGGACCGGAAAGTTCCGGCAAGACCACCCTCACCTTGCACGCGATCGCCGAGGTGCAGCGCCGTGGTGGGGTGGCGGCCTTCGTGGATGCGGAGCATGCCCTGGATCCGGTCTATGCGGCGTCGCTCGGGGTGGACATTGAGAACCTGCTGGTTTCCCAGCCGGACACCGGGGAAATGGCCCTGGAGATCGTTGACCAGCTGGTGCGTTCCGCCGCGGTTGACATCGTCGTGGTCGACTCGGTGGCGGCCCTCACCCCCCGTGCCGAGATCGAAGGGGAGATGGGCGATCTGGCCGTGGGCAGCCAGGCCCGCCTGATGAGTCAGGCGATGCGCAAGATCACCGGCAACATCGGCAAGTCGGGTTGCACTGTGATCTTCCTCAACCAGCTGCGCCAGAAGATCGGTGTGACCTATGGCAATCCCGAAACCACCACCGGCGGCAATGCTCTGAAGTTCTATGCCTCGGTTCGCCTCGACATCCGTCGCATTCAGACCCTGAAGCGCGGTACGGAGGAGTACGGCATCCGCGCCAAGGTGAAGGTGGCCAAAAACAAGGTGGCTCCGCCCTTCCGGATCGCCGAATTCGACATCCTGTTCGGCCGGGGCATCAGCACGCTGGGCTGCCTGCTCGATCTCGCCGAGGAGACGGGCGTAGTCATCCGTAAGGGGGCTTGGTACAGCTACGACGGCGACAACATCGGCCAGGGGCGGGACAACACCATCACCTGGCTGGAGCAGAACCCTGAGCAGAAGGAGGTGATCGAGCAACTCACCCGGCGCAAGCTCACGGAGGGTTCGGAGGTCACGGCAAACTCGATGAAGCCGCTGGCTGCTGCTGCTCGTCAGGCGGCCGCCCGGGCGCCGCTTGCTGACGGCGCGGAGGAAGAAGGGCTTGCCGGGGGCAAGGGATCGGCTGTCGAGGAAGTACCGGCGGCCTGAGGGTTGCCGCCTGGGCCGGGAGGGAAATTCCCGCCCCGGCTCCTCGCTTGATCAGGCGGCTTCCGCCACAGCCCGAGGGGCCACCCTGCTGGCGTCCGGCACCTGGAGCACGTTGGCCACGCGCTGCAGTTCCTGGATCGCTTCGGCCCCTTCCAGTTTCACCAGTTCGTGGCCATCCCTGGATTCCACCCAGCTGATGCCGAAATCGGACACCAGGAATCGCACCATGTGGTTGTCGCCAAGATCGGCCACAAACGAGGCTCCGTGGCCATCCCGCCCGTCTCCACAGACGTAGCAGGTGGCCACATGGCCCCGATCGCGCATGCAGCTGGCAAGGGCCTGCAGGCTCAGGACCAGGTCGTGGACCACGGAGCGGTACTGCTCAGCGAGGCGCGTGAACATCGGTGCCACCCAGGACGATGTCAACCATCCTAAGGTTTTCTTCCGTTTTTGCGTGGGTGTAAATACTCAGCCGTCCGACAGGTGCCACCAGCCGGCTGCGGGGCCGATGAACCGCACCGTCACCCAGAACAGCACCAGGGCCCCGATGCCGATCCAGGCGCCGCGGGTGGTGAGGCTCACGAACTGGTCGGCCTGATTGCGGGTCAGGGGCAGCCAGTTCACGAACCGGGGCGACGTATCCAGCTCCGTCTTGGTTGCCTTGGCGGCCTTCGGCTCCCGTTTCTGGCGCGGAGGCAGCCCCTGGGTGGCGCGGCGCTTGGCTTCCCCCATCGGTCCTTTGCATCACTGGGGTGAGGCTAGGGGGAGCTCAGCTCGGCAGCAGGCGGGTGAGCGGCACCCAGGGTTCAATGGCGAGGAACACCTGGCGCCCCCAGCTGCGGCCCCGGAGCCGGCCATCGAGCACCGCCAGCCGCCCACCGCCCCGGCGCAGGCCGGCCAGGCCCCGCTGCAGCTGGTTGAGGGATTCCGGCAGCAGCAGCTCCCGGAACCAGTCCCGCCCCTGGCGGCGCAGTTCGTTCACCCGGGCAGCGGTGAGGGGGTCCTCCAGGCTGGCGATCGGCAGCAGGCCCACCACCACCTGGGCCGGCAGCGGCAGACGGGCCTGGTGCGCCAGCCACCAGCTCCAGCGGCAACAGAGCACTCCGTTGCTCTCCGGCGCCGTGCTCTCCTGGCCGACCCTGCTGCCGAACTCAGCCGCCAGTCCGCTCGCCAGGCCGTTGCGAAGGTTGTCGTCGTCCAGCAACACCACCGTCAGACCGCTTTGTCCCAGCACCAGCCGCCTGGCGTGATCCAGCAGGTGTTCCCCGAAGTGGGGGCTGTTGGGCAAGGGCTGCCGCAGCGGCGCGTAAAGGGGCAAGGGGTCCGAGAGACTCGGGGCCCCCAGTTCGAGCACCACCTGGGGAGTCAGGCCCAGGGCTGCACCGCTGGCACCGCTGTTGCAGTTGCTGGCTTCGGCCGCACGGCCGATTGCCAGTTCGCCGCAGACCACCGCGCCCCGCCCTTCCAGCAGCCCCCCCAGCTGGGCCAGGGGATTCAGCGGTTGGCGATGCAATTGCCATTGCAACTGGCTCGGATCCACCTCCGCCCAGCTGGTCCAGCCCTCGTTGCCGGCGCTCAGCCAGGCCGGCCATGGCGCCGGCAGGGGGCTGAGCAGCTGCAGAAGGTGGCGCAGGGGCGCCTCCTCCTCCGCCCCCAGGGGCACGAGCTGATGGGGAGAACGGGGATGGGAAAGCAGGCGGCGACTGAGCCGTTCGTGCAGGCTGAGCAGGCTCGCCTCGGTGGACGGCACGGCCCGGCGCAGCAGGTCCCAGTGATGCGGGGCGAGCCGGATCGCCATGGCCTCGCGCAGGCAGCTCTCCAGGATTTCCGCCTCAGGAATAACCAGCTGGCGCTCGCCCAGGCGGCGGTTGGTCCAGGCCGCCAGCAATTCGCCATGGTTGAGCAGCCACAGCCGCGCTCCTTCCGGCACCTCCGCACCTTCCCAGCAGGGCAGGGCCAGACCCACCGACCGCAGTCTGGGCCACTCCACCTGCAGCAGGCGCTGGCGCAGGGCATCGCTCACCACCAGGGCCAGCGGGGTCTCGCTGAGGGCCAGCGGTACGAGCAGGCTGATCAACCAGCTGGGATCAGTGCCTGGTGCCAGGCGCACCAGGGTGTGGTCGACGCGGCGCAGGCTGCGCGCCACCAGCCGGCTGAGGGTGAGGTGGTGCGGCCAGCGCTGACCACCTTCCTTCCGCAGCAGGGCCTTGAGGTGCTGGTGGGCGCTGGCTTCCAACATCAGCGGATCGTAGGCAGGCGGAACCTGTCGGCTGCAAGGCTGGCGACAGTGCGTGGCAAGCAAGGAGGGGCAGATGGAGGCGCTGTGGAGCAATCGGCCCGTGGGGATCGTGGGTCTGGGGTTGATCGGCGGTTCCCTGGGGCTCGATCTGCAGGCCCTCGGCGTGGAGGTGAGGGCGCTGGTGCATCGCGAGGCGACGGCGGAGCGCGCCAGGCAGCGCGGCCTGGCCACCCGCGTGGCCACCGAGCCGGAGGTGCTGCGGGATTGTGGTCTGGTGGTGCTGGCCCTGCCGCTCGATCGGTTGCTGGCCCCTGACCCTGGCCTGGTGCAGGCGTTGCCGCCGCAGGCGGTGCTCACCGATGTGGGTTCGGTCAAGGAGCCGGTGGGGCGATGTTGGCAGGCTCTGGCCGGTGCCCGGTTCGTGCCTGGCCATCCGATGGCCGGCACCGCCCAGGCGGGGGTGGAGGCCGGCGTGCCGGGGCTGTTCCGAGATCGGCCCTGGGTGGCCACCCCCTCCCCCCAGACGGATCCAGCGGCTGTGGAGGCGGTGCGATCGCTGGCCGAGGCCGTGGGCGCCCGCTGGCTCACCTGTGGGGCAGAGGATCACGACCGGGCGGTGGCCCTGATTTCCCATCTGCCGGTGCTGGTGGGGGCTGCGCTGCTGCAGACGGCAGCGGCGCCGTCAGGGCCCGGCGGGCCTTCCCCCTTCCCTCCACCGGAGTTGGTGCGGGCCTTGGCCTCGAGCGGCTTTGCCGATACGACCCGGGTGGGGGGGGGCAACCCCGAGCTCGGGCTGTTGATGGCCCGCTGCAACCGCGAGGCGTTGCTGGCGGCCCTGGATCGCTATCGCCAGGAGCTGGAGCACCTCGATCAGCTGATGCGCAGCGAAAACTGGGATTCGCTGGCCGCCGTGCTGCAGTCCTCCCAGGTTCTGCGCCCGGAATTCGTTCAGGGCTAGGGAGTGGGGCTGGGGATCACTCTTCGTTGACCCTGCGTCCCAGCAGCTCGTCGCGGGCGGCGTTGACCGCCTGCATCAAGCCATGGCGCCCTCCCCGGTCCGGGTGGTGGTCGGCGGCTGCCTGGCGGTAGGCCTTGGTCACCTCCTGGGCGGTGAGGCGGCCGGAAAGGGGCAGCCCCAGGGTGCGACGGGCCAGGACCGCCTCCAGGTCGGGATGCTTGCCCAGGGGCAGGCGGTCGGAGGGGCTCAGACCCGGGCTGCGCTTGCGCCCCCCCCGGGAGTTGCCCTTTCGGCGGCTGCCACCCTTGCCACCTTTGTGGTCGCCGCTGCCACTGCCGAAGCCCCGTTCGGGCACGGCCTGGGCCTGCTGGCCCGAATCGCCCGGTGGCCGGTCCGGGGCCAGGCTCACGAGGGCGGTGCTGCTGTGCTTCAGGGTGGGCATCAGTACAAGGCCGCGCAGGCCTGGCCGGGGGTGAGTTTGAGCAGGGCCCACAGGGCCTGGTACTGGGCCGGGGAGATCGCCAGCTTCTGCTGGGTGAGAAGGCCGGTGGGGGTGCCGGGGGCGGCCGAAGTCTGCAGATCGGTGTTGATCCTTGCCAGGCCCGCGCAGATGCCTTCGAACCCCTGGTTGAGGCTGGCATCGGCCTGATTGGTGCCGCTGCCCTGGAGAGGGGCGCTGAATCCTGCCGGGGCTCCGGCGGCGAGGGCCAGCAGCACCAACGGCAGCCAGCGGCCTGGGCGGAGGTGGAGGGGCAAAGGATGATCCCGTAAGTACGGCAACCTAGATCGGCCGGTCGGCAATCCCGACCCAGCCCTTCCGAAGGGTTGCGCCTACGTTGAAACAACGCGATGCAACCAGGCCGATGGCGGATCTGCTGATCGAAGACAAGGTGATCGGTACGGGGCGTCAAGCGCAGCCCGGACTTCGCCTGTTCGTGGATTATCGCGGCCGCCTGGAAGATGGCACGGTTTTTGATGCTTCGTTCAGCGTGCAGAACGGGCTGGTCACCTACAAGGGCCAGCCCTTTTCGTTCACGCTTGGGGCCGGTCAGGTGATTGAAGGTTGGGAGGCGGGGCTGGAGGGGATGCGCGAGGGGGGCACCCGGGTGCTCACCATTCCTGCCGCGCTCGGCTACGGAGATCGCGCCGTCGGCAAGATTCCTCCTAATTCCACCCTTGTCTTCGAAGTCAGCCTGCTGAGCGTCGAGAGTTACGCGTCACTTTCGCTCCCCGATTCGCAACCGGCCACTGCCTTCTTTGGCCTTGCAAACCAGAATCCCGGTTGGGGTCTGTCCCTGGGCAGCAGCCCTGCAGTGGAGTTGTTCGGGCAGCGGGATCCGGCAGTGTTCACCCCTGGGGCCAATCCTGCGCCTCCTGCCGATGCCCTTTCCTCCGCTTCCACCACCGCAAACCTGGTGTTGCAGGGCCTGACCGGGAACGACAATCTCCGTGGCGGCCCTTTGACGGATCTGTTGTTCGGTGGCCTCGGTGATGACAGGCTTCACGGAGGTAAGGGGAAGGATCTGCTGTTGGGGGCCGTGGGCGAGGACAGCCTGCAAGGAGAGGAGGGAGATGACGTCGGCGATGGAGGGGAGGGGGATCGGGACCGGGCCCTCTTCCGTGGCATTGCCGCGGATTACTCCTTGAATACGTTTTCTTCCGGCGTTGCTTCCACCTTTTATGAGCTCAGCGACCGGGTGGCCAACCGCGATGGCAGGGACACCTTCATCAACGTGGAGCGGTTCCAGTTCGCGGATCGGGTGCTCAGTGCCGAGCAGCTGCAGGCGCGCCTCGCCAATCCGGTCAAACCGCCCCAGCTTTCGGAGTTCAAACTTCCCAGCCCTGCTTTGCGGCTGGAGGTCGGCAAGGCCGTCAGCCTGAGCGGTATCCGTGATTACGACGGCAATGTCCAGGGTGGAGACACTACTTCAGGGGTTGCCAATGCCTATATCTATCAGGGCTCTTTGGATGTGCAGGGTGATGGCATCAAGGAGGCGATCTTCACCAATGCGATCAGTCGCCGCTGGGTGACGGCCTACGTTGATGCTGTCACCGGCCTGATTGATTACGGCGACCATGGTCTGGCTGGTCGCACCAGGGTCGTGGGGATCTACCTAGATTCTCTTGTGCGGGAAGGTGAGGAGAACGTCGCCAATCCCGGCTATCTGCTCAATGGTCAGAAGGCTCCGGAGCGGGGCGGGGCTCTTGACAGCCAGCGGCGTTTCCAGAACGACCTGAAGATCGACAACCTGCGCGCACGCGTCAACGGTGACTTCGATTCCGATGGTTTTGAGGAGGTGTACTTCAAGCTGAACGACAACACCGCCTATCTGCGGGCAGTGATGTGGGGTGATGGCAACATCAAATACGCCAACTATCAGAGTCAGCAGCAGATGAGCGATTACCTCAATGGCCAGGGTTTCGGTGCTGTGGTGAATCAGGTGGTCTGAGGGGTTTCCTCCCTGATTTTCAGGGGGATGCCCCGCCGGGCCAGCAGCTGGCGGCAGGCCATCAGCGCCGAAAGGCTCACCCCGGCGGTGCCTTCCCCAGGATGGATGGCGTCGCCACATAGCCACAGCCCGGCCAGGGGGGTGCGGCTCGCCAGCCCGAACGGGCCGAAACGGGAGGGATGCTGCCCCAGTCCGCCCACGTAGCCCCAGGGCCTGCCCGTCCAGCCGGCCCAGCCGCGGGGCGTGGCCAGCTCGCCATGCCGCCAGTGTTCCTGCTGCAGGCCTAACAGCCGCTCCAGACCCTGGAGGATGCCGGCCTGGGCCTTTGTCTTTCGTTCGAGGTAAACGGATTCCTCCAGCCCGAACCATGGCCGCGCTGCCGTGAACACACTGGCGATCACGGTCGCCTGGCCCGCCGGTGCCCTGCCGTCGCCCTCCTGGCTCACGGAAACGAACAGCGAACCGGGTTCGGACCACTCGAGCTGGAGGTGGGGGGGGCAGTCGTCGGGCAGTCGATGCCGATCCACGGCTCCGTAGAACACCAGGGCGCCGCTGGGTTCGTGCAGGGTCTCCAGCCGCCGGCGATACCCCGCCGGGAGCTCCTCCCCCAGCAGCTCCGGCAGGGTCTGGGGCGGCAGGGTCAGCATCACTTCGCACGCGTCGAGCTGAAACGGCCGGGTGCCGCCCTGCTGCCTGACCTGGCCCCGCAGGCGCCAGCGGTTCTGCTGCCCTTGCTGCTCGGCCGCAATCCTCTCCAGTGATTCCAGCCGGTGCCGCAGGCGCAGCCTGCCGCCATGGCGTGCCAGGGCCTGCTCCAGCGTGGTGCTCAGCTCCTGCATCGAACCGTGCAGATGCCATAGCCCCAGGGGCTCCTGCACCATCGCCAGCACGGTGCAGCCATAGAGAGCGGCGGTGCGATCGGCGGGCTCCTGGGAATAGAGCTTCAGCTGCAGATCCAGAAAGCGCCGCAGACGTTGGGCGCCGCTGCCACGGCCGGCCCCGCTCAAACGCAGCAGATCCACCATGCTCGCGCCGGTGAGCAGCCCGCTGGCCAGGTTGGCCGGTCTGAGGGCCGCCAGCAGCTGGCCCAGGTCCCAGGCGCTACGGGGGGGCAGCACCGGATCGCGGGCGGCGAAGTCCCAGTTGGCGTGATGGATGGCGCTGCAGAGGCTCCAGAAGGGTTCGCTGCCGGGAAATTGGCGCGCTCTCTCCTCTCGCCATCGCTGGGGATCCCGCCAGATCCGCACCGGCGGCTCGCCATCCCCCAGGTCCACCACACAGCCAGGATCGAGCGGGTTGGCCCGGGGCGGATCGATCCCGAGATGGTGGAACAGGCGGGCGTGGATGCCGCCTGCCTCCAGCCCCGCCACCTGGGTGGCCCCCACATCGAACACATAGGGGCCGCGGCGGAAGGTGCCGGCGCAGCCACCGCTCTGGTGGTGGGCTTCCAGCAGTTCCACTTCCAGCCCCGCCTGAGCCAGCAGGCTGGCGGCCGTGAGTCCGGCGATGCCGGCCCCGACCACCGCCACATCGATCGACCGGCCGGTCTCCGATGCAGGCGCTTCTGGGGGATCGGAAGCGATGGGAACAAAACCGGGATGGTGGCGACCTTAGGGGCTGGCGCAGGGGGCCGGCGGGCCTTGATTCGGAGGGGGTTGAGGCGGCGGCTTTTCGCCGCTCGCTTCAGAATGGACCTGGCGCGTGGCTGGTGATGAACCGCAGCAATGCCGATTCCCTGGGGCCCTGGTTGGCCGAGAGGCTCGGCGTGGATCTGGTGCAGAGCACTCCGGTGGCCGGAGGGTGCATCCATGAGGCCTGGTGTCTGCAGCTGGCGGATGGCGGCAGATTGTTTGCCAAGACCAACGAGGTGGGTTGTCTCCCCTTGCTGGAGGCGGAGGCCGACGGCCTGGCCGCCCTCGCGGCCGTGGCGGAACCAGCGGGCCTGGTGGTTCCGGAGCCCCGGGCCCTCGGGGTGATGGCAGAGCGGGCGGTGCTGGTGCTGTCCTGGCTCCCCTTGGCGCCGCGGGGGGAAGCGGAGGGCTGGGGGCGCCTGGGGGCGGCCCTGGCCCGGCTGCATCGACTCAGCTTGAGCGAGCCCACGGCAGTGCCCGCCGCGGCATTCGGCTGGAGCATCGACAATTTCATCGGGGCCGGCCCGCAGGCCAATGGCTGGCTGGAGGACTGGGGCCGCTTCTTCACCGAGCGCCGGCTGGCTCCCCAGCTGCGGCGCCTGGCTGAAAGCGGCACCGCTTTGCGCCGGGTCGAGGACCTGCTGGAGCAGGTGCCGCGCTGGTTGGCCGGCCATGCGCCGGACCCCTGTCTGGTCCATGGCGATCTCTGGAGCGGCAATGCAGCCCTGCTCAGCGATGGCCGCGGTGCCCTGTTCGATCCCTCCGTCCATCGGGCCGACCGGGAAGTGGATCTGGCGATGGCCCGCCTGTTCGGTGGGGTGCCGGCCGCTTTCTTCGAGGGCTATGAAGCGATCTGGCCCCTTCCCGCCGGCCATCAGCGCCGGGTGGAGCTCTACAACCTGTATCACCTGCTCAACCACGCCAACCTTTTCGGCGGGGGGTACCGGAACCAGGCCCAGGCCTCGATCCTGCGGTTGCTGGAGGATCCTCCGGGGTGAGCATTCCGTGGCCGGAAAAAAGGGGGCTTGCGCCCCCTCTGCCTTGCTCAGCCCAGGTATTCCTGCTTGAGGTGCTGGATCTTGTTCACCACCGCCGAACGCTTTTCGCTGGTGGTGAGGTTCTCCCAGCTCCAGGTGCCCACCACAACCAGACCGAGCAGCTCCAGGAGCCCGGGAACGATCGGCAGCAGGTTGATGGTGTCGAGCACGCCCTTGATCAGGATCTGGGCCACGATCACGGCGAGGAGGATGCCGGCGATCTTGCCGATCTTGCCCATCTGGCTCCAGTCCACCTTCTCCAGCGTCTCGTTGACCTTGCCGATCACGTCGCCGTAACGCTGGCTGAAGTCGAAGCCGGCGTCCTCACCGCTGCCATCACCATGGAGGTTGGTGTCGGTTTCCACCGTCTCCTTGATTTCGGTATTGATATCGCTCATGGAAGGCGATGACTCTGGAACAGGACAAAGCCAAAGGTACCTGCGTGGACAGTCATCTGCCACAGCAATTGCGCATTGGTCGCCAGCCGCTGACGCATCTCGGCAGGGTGCTGGATGCGGCATTCCCTGAGGAGGGCTGTGCCCTGCTGCTGGGGCGCCGCCAGCACGCAGTCTGGACCCTGGAGCGGATCTGGCCCTGTCTGAACGTATGGATGCCCCCTCAGGAGCGACAGCGCCGCTTCGCCATCGATCCCCGTGAACAGTTGCTCGCTCAGAAGTGGGCCCGTTCGGCCGGAGTGGAGGTGCTGGGGTCTGCCCACAGCCACCCCTGCGGCGAGGCCGTGCCCTCCCGCACCGATCGGGACCTCTGCTTCACTCCCGCCCTGATGCTGATCCGGGGGGGCGGTGGTGAGCTCGGCTGCTGGTGGATGGAGGAAAACGACGAGCCGCGTCCTCTGGAGTGGAAAATGGTGGATTGAGGTGTCCGCTCCAGCGGCGAGGCACCGGCTGCGTCCTCCCGTTCCATGCTTCCCCCCGACACCAGCGGCATTCAGCTGAGCCCCGATGAGGTGGCCCGCTTTGCCCGTCACCTGATCCTGCCTGAGGTGGGCATGGAGGGGCAGAAGCGCCTCAAGGCCGCCTCGGTGCTGTGCGTGGGCACCGGAGGCCTCGGTTCCCCCCTGCTCCTTTATCTGGCCGCGGCCGGCGTGGGCCGCATCGGCATCGTTGATTTCGATGTGGTGGATCACTCCAACCTGCAGCGGCAGGTGATCCACGGCACCAGCTGGGTGGGCAAGCCGAAGATCGAATCGGCGAAGGCGCGCATCCTCGAGATCAACCCCCACTGCCAGGTGGATCTCTACGAAACGGCCCTCACCAGCGAGAACGCGCTGGAGATCATCCGCCCGTACGACATCGTCTGCGACGGCACGGACAACTTCCCCACCCGCTACCTGGTGAATGACGCCTGCGTGCTGCTGGGCAAGCCCAACGTGTACGGCTCGATCTTCCGCTTCGAGGGCCAGGCCACGGTGTTCAACCTGGATGCCGAAAGCCCCAACTACCGCGACCTGTTCCCCGAGCCGCCGCCGCCGGGCATGGTGCCCTCCTGCGCCGAGGGCGGCGTGGTGGGTGTGCTGCCCGGAATCATCGGGGTGATTCAGGCCACGGAGGCGGTGAAGATCATCACCGGCATCGGCACCACCCTCAGCGGCCGCCTACTGCTGTTCGATGCCCTGGGTATGAAGTTCCGCGAGCTCAAACTCCGGCCCAACCCCGAGCGGCCGGTGATCGACAAGCTGATCGACTACCAGGAGTTCTGCGGCGTGGGCGGCAGCGCCCCCGGCCAGGAAGAGGCCGGAGCCGTGGAGAGCATCAGCGTCAGCGAACTCAAGACCCTGCTCGCCGGCGACACCTCCGGCCTGGTGCTGATTGACGTGCGCAATCCTCCCGAGGCCGAAATCGCCGTGATCCCCGGGGCCACGTTGATCCCTCTCGATCAGATCGAGAACGGCACTGCCGTGGAGCGGGTGCGGGAGCTTGCCGCCGGCAAACAGCTCTATGTGCACTGCAAGCTGGGCGGCCGCAGCGCCAAGGCCCTGATCGCTCTCAAGCGACACGGCATCGAAGGCATCAACGTGGCCGGCGGCATCGACGCCTGGAGCCAGGAGGTGGATCCGAGCGTGCCGCGCTACTGACGGGGGGTGGAACGGTGAACGGAGGGAGACGCGCGGGGTGGGTCAGTAATCCACGCCGCGCTTGAGGTCGACGCCGCGTTCGGCGTAGTGCTTGTGGCACACCATCTCCGAATGAACCGAGGCCAGATCGAAGTACGCCGGCCGTGATTTGCAGCGGCCGGTAATGATCACCTCGGTCTCGGCCGGTTTGCGCAGCAACGTCTGCACGATCGGCTCCACCGGCAGCAGCTCCAGATCCACCGTGGGGTTGAGCTCGTCGAGGATCACGGTCTTGTAGAGGCCACTGGCGATCGCAGCCCGGGCGATCTCCCAGGCCCGCTCGGCTTCCACGTAGTCGATCGGTTGCTGCTGGCCGCGCCACACGATCGCGTCCCGTCCGGAGCGAAGGTGATCCACCAGGTGGGGGTAGCTTTCCCGCAGGGCTGCGATGGCGGCATCTTCCGTGTAGCCGCTGCCGCCCTTGAGCCACTGCAGGATCAGCACCCGGTGGCTCTTGTCCTGGCTGATGCCGCGGCCGATCGCCTGCAGGGCCTTGCCCAGGGCACTGGTGGATTTCCCCTTGCCCTCGCCGGTGTAGATCTCGATGCCATCGAGTCCCCTGGCCTGGGGATCGATTTCCTGGTCTTCGCTGCCCTCCGGCAGCTGGCGCCTGTGGGCCCGCATCTCCGAATGGAGGTCGGCCAGTTGCACCAGTTCCCGGGGCGCGCCCCGGCCGGTGCAGATCACCTCCATGCCTTCCGGTTTGGTGGCCAGGGTGCGCACCACTTCGGCGGGATCCAGCAGCCCGAGATCGAGCACCGGGTTGAGTTCGTCGAGCACCACCACGGAATAGAGGTTGCTGGCGATCGCCCCCTTGGCGATGTCCCAGCCCCGCTGGGCTTCCTGGCGGTCGAAGCGGGTCGCCTCCTCGGCGGTGAAGAAATCCCCGCGGCCGGTGCGTACCTGGTCGATCAGGTGGGGGAAGCCCTGTTGCAGGGCCTCGATGGCGGCGTCTTCGTCGTAGGAGCGGCCCGGTCCCTTCAGGAACCGCAGCAGCAGCACCCGGGTGCGTTTCTGTTCGCAGATCCCGAGGCCGATCGTGCGCAGCACCACCCCGAGGGCGGCCTGGCTCTTGCCTTTGCCATCGCCGTCATAGACGTGCAGCTGGCCATGGGCCCGCTCCTCACTGCCGGCGGCCGTGCGGATGCCGATGCCGCGACCGGTGCCCCGCTGTGGTGTCTGGGTGGAGCTGGAGGGCGACGTCATCGGGGCTGCGGGGGACCTTGTCGGGTCCTGGAGCGATGCTACCCAGGTCCGCTTCCCCGGGCTTGCTGCCACGATCTCCCCAGGCTCCCCAGGGGACTTCGCCGATGACTCCTCCGCTCACGCTCCTGGAAACCCTGCCCGAGCCGCTCGAGCGTTCCCTGGCGGAGCTGAGGGCCTGCCTGGATCAACTGGAGCGGGTGGTGGTGGCCTACTCCGGCGGCGTGGACAGCACCCTGGTGGCGGCCCTGGCGGTGGAGCGATTGGGGGACCGAGCCCTGGCGATCACGGGCGTCTCCCCGGCCCTGGCCCCCCATCTGCGGGAGGAGGCGCGCTGGCAGGCCCGCTGGCTGGGGCTGCGCCACCGCGAGATCCCCACCGACGAGCTCGCCGATCCGGCCTATGCCAGCAACCCCGAGCAGCGTTGCTATGCTTGCAAGCGGCAGCTCCACAGCCTGTTGACCCCGATCGCCGCTGCCGCAGCAGGGGCCCGGGTGGTGGACGGCGTCAATCTCGACGACCTCGGCGACCATCGGCCCGGCATCCAGGCCGCCCGCGAGCACGGGGTGATCTCTCCCCTGGCGCTGCACGGCATCGACAAGAACGGGGTTCGCCGCCTCTCGAGGGCCCTCGGCCTCCCCTGGTGGGACAAGCCCGCCCAGCCCTGTCTGGCCTCCCGGTTCCCCTATGGCGAGCCGGTCACTGCTGCCCGGCTGGCTCGGGTGGCGGCGGCGGAAGACTGGCTGAGGAAGCAGGGATGGCCGCAGATCCGTGTGCGCAGCCAGGGAGAGGCCGCCCGGATCGAGCTGCCGGTCGATGCCCTGCCCTCGGCGCTGGCAAGCCTGGCCAGCGGTGGCCTGAGGCACGAGTTGATGGAGGCCTTTCTGGGGTTCGGTTTCCATGCCGTGGGCCTGGATCTCGAGGGATTGGTGAGCGGCAAGCTCAACAGGGATCTGTCCTCCCCGTTCCCCCCGGGTCCTGGCTGGCCGGAGCAGGGAACCGCGCCATGAAAAAAGGGGGCCTGGGCCCCCTTGAAGGGAAATGCGGGGGTGTCAGGCAGCGGTCGCGGTGAGGGAGGGCTCCCGTTCACTGTCCACGATCGCTGCCGGAGTTTCCCTCCGGAAGCTGGTCAGTTTGTGCCGTTTGGATCCCAGTTCTTCCCAGAGGATCTGGCAGGCCTTTTCAGGCATGGTGTGATCCCCGCAGGTGAACACATCCACAGCCGCGTAGCCCGATTCGGGCCAGGTGTGGATCGAGATGTGGGATTCGGCCAGCAGAGCCAGGCCGGTCACTCCCTGGGGTTCGAAGCGATGGGTGATCAGATTGAGCAGGGTTGCTCCAGCACGCTTGGCTGCTGTCGTGATGGTGTCCCTGAGGAAAGCTTCGTCGTCGAGCCGTGAACTGTCGCAGTCGTAGAGCTCGAGAATGCAGTGTTTCCCAACCGCGTCGGTTGTATTGGGGGTGGAGGCTTGTTGCTGGGAGGCGGCTCCTTTCCATCCCGGGTTGGGGTGGAGGCAGGGCAGGCTCTGGTTCATCAGGGATCCAGGCGATGAGCACTCAACCATACGTCGTTGCGGGCACTCTGCAAGGTTCGGCTCTCCCTTCCTTGCTTTTGCCCGTGTTTAGGCGCTCACCAACATGCCCCGCTCCATCGCCACCACCTGGGCCGCGGCGCGCCAGCCGCCGCTGAACGCTTCCAGGTGGGTGGCGCTCACCAGGCACTGGTGGCCCTCGCCTACCGCCTCCAGCAGCAGCTGCTGGCGCCGGGGATCCAGCTCCGCGAGCACGTCGTCCAGCAACAGCAGGGGCGGCTGGCCCACCACCTGGCGCACCAGATCCAGTTCCGCCAGCTTCAGCGACAGCACCAGGGTGCGTTGCTGGCCTGCCGATCCATAGCGGCGGGCCGGCCGTTCGGCCAGCAGAAAGTCCACCTCATCGCGCTGCGGCCCCACCAGGCAGGTCCCCAGCCGCTGCTCCTCGGATCTCTGCTGCCGCAGTTGCTCCTCCATCGAGCGGCGCCATGGTTCCTCCGCTTCCTCCCCCTCCAGGGTGGTGCCGCTGCGATAGGCCAGGGTCAGGCCTTCCTGCCCTCCCCCCAGCCGTTCCTGCCAGGTCCGTGCCAGTGGCTCCAGCCGTTCCAGGGCCCGCCGCCGCCGCCGATGCAGCCGGATGCCCGTCAGGGCCATCTGCTGGTCGAAGGCATCAAGCAGCGGCTCCTGCTGGATGCCGCCCAGGCCCCTGCGCAGCAGCTGGCTGCGCTGGCGCAAAAGGCGCCCGTAGCGGCTCAGCAGGGCTGCGTAGAGCGGTTCCAGTTGCAGCACCACCCGGTCGAGCCACTGGCGCCGCAGCGAGGGCTCGCCCCGCACCAGCTCCAGATCCAGGGCACTGAATCCCACACAGCGCAGCGATCCGATCAGATCCAGCTGCCGCTCCAGGATCTTGCCGTTGCGCAGGACCTGGCGACCCCCCTGGCGACGCAGCTGCAGTTCCAGGTGGTCGTTTTCTTCGGTGAGGGCGCAGATGCGACTGGCGGGCTGGCCCTGCTCGATCAGGTCGCGGTCGCTGGTGCAGCGGTGCGAGCGCAGGCTCGTGAGCAGCTCCACGCTTTCCAGCAGGTTGGATTTGCCCTCCCCGTTGGAGCCGATCACCAGCACTCGCGGTGCCGTCAACTCCAGGTGAAGCCCCTGGATGTTGCGGAAGTGCTGAAGCTCCAGTCGGTGCAGCCGGATGGGTCTGGGGCGGTCAGCGGGTAAGGTAGGTCCATCGGGTACCAGGCATCCACCTGACCTTGTCAGGTGAGTCCGTCCCCGTGTTGGGCATGTAGCTCAGTTGGATAGAGCATCAGATTCCGGTTCTGAGTGTCGGGGGTTCGAGTCCCTCCATGCTCGTCAGCCAGGCCCTCCCCGGCCTCTTCTCCTCCCTGCCGGAACAGGGGGGATCAATCTTTCCCCCAGCCCGAGTCCCTGTCAGCTGACCGGAGCTCCAGCCCCATGGCCCGGATGCCGCCGGGATCCACCACGAAGCCGGAGCGTTGCAGTGCTGCGAGTGCTTCCGGCGGCGCGGAAACGGAGATGCTGCAGCCTCCCAGCTCCCGCCGCAGTCGGCTCAGGGCCCCATGCACCAGCGCCTGCAGCACTTCGGTGCGGGCCGGATCGCCAGGAAGACTGAGCAGATCCCAGAGGTTGGCATTCAGGGCCTGGTCGCTGGTGGCGCGCACGAACCCCACCAGCACGCCATTCCCATCCAGCACCGCCAGATGCCAGGCGCTGCAGTCGAGCACCCGTTGCCAACGCTCCGGGCTGCGCGGCCGATCGCCACAGGCCTCCAGCAGCCGATTGAGGTCGTCCGCCGCCAGGTCCGGCTGACTCAGCAGCTGATAGCCGTCCCGGATCCGGGGAACTGCTGGTTGGCTGCGGAAGGGGATCAAGAGGGAGGAGAAGGGGTCCAGGGTTCAGCCCGTGTTCCGCATGCCGGCGGCGATGCCGTTGATGGTCAGCAGGGCACCGCGCAGCAATTCACTGCGGCTGTAGGTGCGGCCATCGCCGTTTTCGCTGCCATTGCCCTCGCTCATCGGCGGCTGGCGGTTCTGGTCCCGCAGTCGGCGCAGCAGGGCCACCTGCAGGAAGCCCAGCGGAATGATCGTGCGGTTGCGCAGTTCCACCGAAAGCTGCAGGGCCGGGTCCCCATCCAGCAGGCGGTGGTGGCCGCTGATCGCCAGCACCAGATCGCGGGTGAGGGCGAACTCCTGGGCGATGGCGGTGAAGATGCGCTCGAACGCCTCCTTGTTTTCGGGGCGGCCCAGGGATTGCACGTAGTGATGGGCCAGCTCCAGGTCCACCTTGGAGAGGGTCATCTCCACCTTGGAGATCAACATCCGGAAGAACGGCCAGCGCTGGTAGAGCAACTGCAGCAGCTCCATCTGTTCGCCGTCCTGATCCAGCTCCGCCTGCAGGGCCGCCCCCACCCCGTACCAGCTGGGCAGCAGAAAGCGGCTCTGGGTCCAGCCGAACACCCAGGGAATGGCCCTCAGGCTCGAAAGATCACGGGTGCCGCTCTTGCGGCGGGCCGGCCGACTGGAGATCTGCAGTTTGCTGATCTCCTCGATCGGGGTCACCTGTTGGAAGAAGGCCACCAGGTCGGGGTTGTCGTGGATCAGGGCGCGGTAATGGTCCCGGGAGCGGGCGGCCAGACGCTCCATCAGGGCGTTCCAGCTGGGGGTGTCGTCGATCGGGGCGCTGACCATGCTGTTCTGCAGCACGGCCGTGGTGACCGTTTCCAGGTTGTAGAGGGCCAGCTCCGGCAGGGAGTACTTCGACGCCAGCACCTCGCCCTGTTCGGTGATCTTGATCCGGCCCTGGAGGGTGCCGCTGGGCTGGGCCAGGATCGCCTGATAGGCGGGCCCGCCCCCCCGACCGACCGAGCCTCCACGACCGTGGAAGATGCGAAGCGCCACCTGGTGTTGATCGGCCAGGTGCTGCAGGGCGATCTGGGCGCGATGGATCTCCCAGTTGCTGGAGAGGAAGCCGGAATCCTTGTTGCTGTCGGAGTAGCCCAGCATCACTTCCTGCAGGGCGTGGCCGTTGTCGCTGTTGCTGGTCAGCAGCTGCCGGTAGAAGGGGTCGCAGAACAGCCTCTCCATCACCGCCGGGGCCCCCTGCAGGTCCTCGACCGTTTCAAACAGGGGAATCACCAGCAGGGCGGAGCGCTGGGCCATCGGATCCACCAGACCGGCCTCCTTGGCAAGCAGCAGCACCTCCAGCAGGTCGGACACCGTGTGACTCATCGAGATCACATAGGTGCGGCAGATCCGAGGGCCGAACTCCTGCTGCAGCCGCGCCAGCATGCGGAATACCGCGAACGTTTCGGCGGTGTTCTCGCTCCACTGGGCCGCCGGCGGCACGAGCGGGCGACGGGTCTGGAGTTCGGAGAGAAGCCAGCTCACCCGCTGCTCCTCGTCCATTTCGCTGTAGGGAACCGGCAGCAGTAGATAGCGGGTCAGTTCGTCGATCGCATCGCTGTGGCGGGTGCTTTCCTGGCGGATGTCGAGGCTGGCCAGGCAGAAGCCGAAGATGTGCACCTGGCTCAGCAGATCTCCCAGGGCTTCACAGCTGAGGCCGGTGGCATCGAGGCTGCCCTTCACCAGCTCCAGGTCGGTGCGGAATTCCTCGGCGGAGCCGTAGTGCAGATCCTGGCCCGCCGCGCTGGTGGCGGAGAGGTTTCCCCCCAGCCCGGTCTCCAGCGAGGCCTGGGCCTCATGGGGGGATTCCCAGCCGGCCTCCGCCATCTGCTGGTTGCGCCGTTGCGTCAGCCGCAACCGTTCGAGCACGTAGCTGAGCTTGAGGCGGTAGGGCTCCAGCCGATAGCGGGCGGCCCGTTCCTCGTAGATCTCCGGGAACCGCAGGCGGTCCATCTCCAGGGACTCCAGCAGCGCCGGACTCACCTGGCTCCACTGCATCGAGATGCTGAGCTGGTCGCGCAGGTCTGAAACCGATCGCACGTAGCGGTCGAGCATCAGCTGGCGCTGATAACTGGCGGTGCGCCAGGTGATCTCGGGCGTGACGGAGGGGTTGCCATCACGGTCGGCCCCCACCCAGGAGCCGAAGGTGCAGAAGGCATCCCGGGGCGGCATCACATCGGGGTAGCTGCCGGCCAGGGCCGCCCGCATCCGCAGTTGCAGCTGCGGCATGGCATCGAACAGCACCTGCTGGAAGTAGTGGAGGGCGTAGTCCACTTCGTCCAGCACCGATGGCTTGAACTGGTGCAGTTCGTCGGTGCGCCACCACAGCCGGATCTCCTCCTCCAGCTGCAGCCGCAGCCTCTGCTGCTCCTCCGTGGAGATCACCTTGCCATCCTGGAGCCGCTGGATCAGGGAGGCCACCCGGCGCTGCTTGTGCCGCACGGTGTGGCGCACGATCTCCGTGGGGTGGGCCGTGAACACCAGCCGGATATCCAGTTCGCGCAGCAGGTTTTCCAGTTGGGCCGGCGGCACATTGAGGGCGCGCAACCGCTCGAACAACTGCCGGAAGGTGGCGGGATCGCTCTGGCTGGCGAGGGGGGGCAGAAAGGGATCGGTGCTGGTCGGTGGGGGGGCGGTGCGCAGGCTCTCGAGATAGCTGTCTTCCTCGATGTGCTGCTCGAGAATGTTGACCAGCTGGAAGTACAGGGAAAAGGCCCGGGCTGCGGCGATCCCATCGGCCAGATCCATCTCGCGGATCACGGCCACGATCGCTTCGCTGTCGGCGCGGTCCAGTCCGGAGGGCTCTTCTCCGGAGGCGAGCTCCGGTCCGATCAGGGGGCGGCTGAGGTCCTTCAACCGCAGCAGGCGATCCACTTGCGCCGGCGGACACTCGCTGCGCAGCACGGTCTGCCAGAGGTCTTCGACCAGTTCCAGGCGTTCTCCCAGCAACCGGATGACGCCGGCCGAAGGCTCGCCGGCCACCAGGGCAAGGGATGCGGCCATGTCTGGGTTCGGTGCAGGTGCTGCGGACAGGGGCTGCCGCATGGGGGCCGATCCGGCAAGGGAAGATTTCATGATCATCCCAAAGTGTCCGGACGGTCTGTTGCAAGCCATGCTTCCAGCTGGCTTTCCCGCTGTTCCAGTTCCGCTGCCGACCCCGTGAGGATCGTGGCGATCGAGGCCCCGGCGGCATGGCGTTCCAGCCATTCCATGGCCTGATTGCCTCTCTCCAGAACGGGGAACAGCGGGGCGAGGACCGTCTCGAGGCCGAGTTCCTGCGCCAGTGGGCCCATGGATTCAAGGTCGCTGCGGATCCAGTCGCGGGCGGTCACGGCGCTTCCGCTGCGCCAGTGATACAACGGCGCCTCCAGGCTGCTGCCGGCGGCCGAGCGATCGTTGGCATCGGCGAGGGCGGCCAGTTCCTCTGCCCCGAGCTGGCTGGCCCGCAGTGGGTCCTGGTGATCCGGATCCCGCAGCAGCTGGTGCACCCGCAGTTCGGCATAGGCCGTGATCGCCAGCAGCAGCAGGGGATCGGCCACCAGATCACAGATGCGGATCTCGATGCGGTTCAGATCATGGGGGCGCTGGTCGCCGTTGGGTCGCACGGAGGTCCACAGATGGCGCACGTTCTGCATCGAACCCGCGGCCAGTTGCTCCTCCATCCATTCGATGTAGTGGAGGTGGTTCCGGAACAGCGGAACGGAGGGGGGGGTGAGCGGAAACTGGAGCCACCGTTGGGAATGGGCGCCGGTGGCGGCACCATCGAGGAAGGGGGAGCTGGCACTCAGGGCCAGGAGCAGGGACCCTTCACAGCGCAGCATCCGGATCGCGGCGAACAGGGGCTCCATCGCCTCCATGCCGAGATTGATATGGACGCTGGCCGTCACCACCCGGGTGCCGTAGGTCTGCTCGATGTAGCCGTGATAGGGGTTGCCGGGATCGGAGCGCTCAAAGCGATGGCTGTCTCCGAGGCTCAGGGTGCTGCCGGGCAGCAGCGTCAGGCCCCGGTGGCCCAGCCATTGCCGGAGCCGCTGCCGGGGCTCGAGCAGCGCCCGCAGCTGGGCCCGATAGCTGGCCTCGGGCGCCGTGGTGTATTCGAGATTGCGGTTGTCCGGTTCGGTGACGAAGTCGGCAAGAGCCTGGGCCGCCTCGGCGGCACAGCCCACCACCGTCCCGTCCGGGCGGCCGGTGTACATCTCCACTTCGAATCCCTTGAGCAGGAGATCGCTGCTCATCGGGCTCCGGGGGAGAGGGGCTCCTGCCCGAGGGGTTGCAGGCAGGCCAGGGCCTTGAGCATGCCGCGGGCCTTGTTCAGGGTTTCCTGGTATTCGGCGGTGGGCTGGGAGTCGGCCACGATGCCGGCCCCAGCCTGCACCTGCACCCGCCAACCGCCCTCGGGACGGGGAAGCACCACCATCGTGCGGATCGTGATCGCTGTATTGAGTGCGCCGTTGAGATCCACGGCCCCATAGACCCCTGAATAGGGGCCGCGGGCATCGGGCTCCAGCGCGTGGATCAGCTGCATGGCACGGATTTTCGGGGCGCCGCTGACGGTGCCGGCGGGGAAGCAGGCCATCAGCAGGTCCCACACGTCGCGGGAAGGAGCCAGCAGCCCCTCCACCTGGCTGACGATGTGCATCACGTGCGAATACCGCTCGATCACCATCAGGTCGCCCACGCTCACGGTGCCGGGCTGGCAGACCCGCCCCAGGTCGTTGCGACCGAGGTCCACCAGCATCACGTGTTCGGCCCTTTCCTTCGGGTCGGCGAGCAGCTCCTCCTCCAGGGCTTCATCTTCCCGGTCGTCCCCGCCGCGGGGACGGGTGCCGGCGATCGGCCGCAGCGAGGCCAGGATCGCGCCATCCTCCCGGGGTTCGGCCTTCACCATCACCTCCGGACTGGAGCCGATCAGGTGCCAGTCGCCGAAGTTGAAGAAGGCCATGTAGGGCGATGGATTCACCATCCGCAGGCTGCGGTAGAGGTCGAACGGGTCGCCCTCGATCGGGGTTTCCAGCCGCTGGCTGAGCACCAGCTGGAAGACGTCGCCGGCGGCGATGTGTTCCCGGGCGGTCTGCACGGCTGCTTCGAAGTCGGCCTGGCTGCGGTTGCTGATCGTGTTTCCTGTGCGGCTCACTTCCTCCACCGTGGCGTCGTGCCAGTCGAGCGGGGCGACCCTGGGAAGGGGTTCGTGCATGCGGGCCTCGAGGCGGGCGATCCTCGCCTCCGCCCGATGCCAGGCCTCCTCCGGTTCGGCCCCTTCGCTCAGATCCACATAGGCCACGGCGGTGATCTGGCGTTTCACCTGGTCGAACACCAGCAGGTTGTCGGCCAGCATCCAGCAACCATCCGGGGGCGATCCCGGGGCTGCCTCATGCACAGGGACGGAAGGCTCGATCCAGCGGATCAGTTCGTACCCCCAGAACCCGAAAAGGTGGCCCAGTGGTGGCAGGCCAGGCACGGCCTCCGGCCGGATCGAGGCCAGGCATTCCCGTTGCAGTTGCAGGGGATTGCCGTGCAGGGCATCGATGCGGCCATCGCGCCAGCGGCGCTCGGCCTGCGCGCCCCGGCAGGTGAGGGTCCACAGGGGATCGCTCACCACGAAGCTCCAGCGGCCCACCCGTTCGCCGCCTTCGACGGACTCGAGCAGCACCCCATGGCCCTGCCCTGCCCCCACCTTCAACCAGGTGGTCAGCGGCGTTTCGAGGTCGGCCGGCCAGCGCTTCCAGAGCGGCAGGAAGTTTCTGCCTCCCAGGGCCTCGGGACCGCCGGCGATCCTGGCGAGGAAGGCGGCACGATCGGGACTGCGGTCAGGACCCGGCATCTTGGCGACAGGCAGGCAAAAAAAACGGGGCGCTCTGCCCCGCCGTTATAAGTGTTGGTCCGACCAGGCTCGGACGGATCAGGCGTCAAACGTGGACTTGCCGCTGAACTTGAGGCTGGCGGGATTGGGATTGGCACCGATGCGGCGGGAGTTGTGGCCCACCATCACCCGACCTTCGTTCACCTTTTCAGGGAAAACACCATCCTTGGGATGCAGGAACTCGGTGTCGCCACCGGGATAGATCCGGTAGATCTTGTAATCCTCGATCCTGGGCTTGAACTTGGTGCGCAGCTGGGTGCCGAGGGCAAGGCATTGCTCCTTGCGGGCGAAGTACATCAGGTTTTCGCCGGCATGCATCTCGGCGGCACCACCCGTGGGCAGTTCAAACGCCTGGGCGGCATTGCTGGTCCAGGTGATGGCGTACTTTTCCTCGGTTTCGGCGGCATTCAGCAGACCGCCCGTGCTGCCGATGTACTTCGGAAGTTGACCGCTCAGGGCTGTCGCTGGCATGGCTCGCAGACCGTTTCAGCCGGAAACTAGCACTGGCGTTTTGGCCCTTCCGCAGCGAAACGACGAGTCTTCACACCCGTCAACATTGCCGCCGCCGCCGGTGCAGCCCGCCCGTTCAACCGGAGCGCTCCGCCACAGGGAAAAACACCGTGAGGCTGCTGCCGCCGCGTTCGGTCAGCCTTCCCCCCAGCCGATGGAACAGCTGCTGGGTCGCCTGGCGGCTGAGTTGCAGGCTGCCGGTTTCCGGGTTCCAGCTGAGCACGGGGCCCACCTGGGAGCTGGCCGGACCTGCCGGCGCGCCGCCCTCGCCGCCCATCCCTTCCCCCAGGCCGGCATCGTCGCTGTTGAGCTGCAGCTTGAGGCGTGAGCCGGCCGGCTGCAGGCTGAGCGTCACCTGGCTGCCGCTGGGCAGGCTGCGACTGAAGCGGTCCATCAGGCCGCCCAGCATCGTTTCCAGCCGGCTGGGATCGCTCAGCACCAGCGGCAGCTCAGGGGCGATGGCCAGGCGCAGGGTCAGGCCGCGGCGATGGAGTTGTCGCTGCCAGAGATCCTCCAGTTGCCGCAGCAGCTGGCTGAGGTCGGTGCGGGCCAGTTCGCTCGGGCTCAGGGGCTGGCCGCTGCCCGGTTGGCGCTGCAGTTCGGCCGCCAGGAAGATCAGCCCGAAGCGGTCGATCTGTTCGCTGCATTCCCCGTCGATCTGCTCCAGCCGTTGCCGCACCACCGGGGGCAGTTCGCCGCGCCGCAGCAGGGAGCGGATCAGGGTGCGGATCGTGGCCAGCGGGGTACGAACTTCATGGGTGAGGGCTTCCAGCAGGGCCAGTTCGCTGCTCACGGCTTCGTGGCTTTCGGCATCGCCCCTGGCCCGGTCCGTCGGCCTCGGGGCGCGGCGGTGCACCAGGGGTTGGAGGGTGACACTCGGGGCCATCGAGGCCAGACGCTGGGCCAGCAGCGGCCAGAACCGCAGGCCGAGTTCGGGGTCGCTGTGCAGGCTGCCCATGGCCTGAAGGCTCTGCCGCATCTGCCGGGCGGCCCTCGGATCGTCGGCCTGCAGCCGCTCATCCAGCAGCGAGAGAGCGGCGGAAAGAACCCCTGCGTCGAAGCGCACCAGCAGGCGTCGGGCTTCCGGTGGGCCATCCAGGGCCAGGGCCACCTGCAGCCGGGGCGTGATCAACACCAGCAGGGGATCGGTGCCGTCGGCTTCCTGCAGCGGCAGCCGCTGGAAGCCGACGGCCAGGCGGCGACCATCGTCGCCGCCAGCTCCCGTGCTGCTGCGCCCAGGTAGCAAAGGCGGCGCGGGCAGCAGGCTGTCCATTTCGGGGGGCGCCCAGACCCAGCCCCGCAACGTCTGAAGCACGGAGGGTTCATAGAGCGCCGGCAGGGGGGCCGCCAGCCACACCCCAACATCCGCGCCGGGCAAAAGATCCTCCTGCAGCGTGGCAAGGGCGGCCCACCATTGCCGGCGCACGCTGTCCTCGTCACCGGTGCCGGGGGGAACACCTTCGGCCAGCAGGTTCCGCAGCTGCTGGAGCGTCACCACCACCGCTGCGAATCGCGACTGCGGCGGGATACCGAGGCGCAGAGCCCCAGCGCGATGAAGTTCACCAGCATGGCTGAGCGGCCGTAGCTCAGCCATGGCAGGGGGATGCCCGTGATCGGTCCGAGTCCGATCGTCATGTTGATGTTCACCACCACCTGGAACATCAGCATCGCGCCGATGCCCACCACCACCAAAGACTCGACATCCGTACGGGCCCGGGCGGCAATCTGCAGCAACCGTGCCATCAGGACCCCGAAGCAGACCACCACCAGAATCGATCCGAGGAATCCCGTTTCCTCGCCGAGGGCACTGAAGATGAAGTCGGTGTGCTGCTCAGGGATGAATCGCAGCTTGGTCAGGGAGCCCTGCATCAGGCCCGTGCCCCACAGACCTCCGGAGCCGATGCCCACCTTGCTCTGCAGCAGGTGGTAGCCGCCGCCGAGGGGATCCTTGGAGGGATCGAGAAACATCGTCAGCCTGTCGCGCTGATGGGGCTTGAGAAAGTTCTGCCACAGCCAGGGCGTCCCCACGGCGAACAACCCCTGGACCGCCAGCACCACCGAGAGGGCGATGCGCTTCCAGGGCAGGGAGCGCCAGGCCACCAGACCCATCAGCGGAATCCACACCAGCAGGACCCAGGGAAAGACCCCGGCGAGGATGGCGGTGAACAGGGGGGAAAGCAGCAGCACCACCCAGGCGCCGGGCATGCCCGCCCAGAACAGCATCACCAGCAGCACGGCGCCGAACACCAGGGAACTGCCGAGATCGGGTTGCACGAACACCAGCAACCAGGGAATGCTGATCATGGCCACCGGCCGGAGCAGATCCACCGGTCGTTCCACTGGGTAGCGACCCAGAACCCCTGCCAGCAGCAGGATCGCCGCCACCTTGGCGAATTCCGATGGCTGCACATAGAACCCACCGATGTTGATCCAGCTCTGGGCGCCGAGGGCGCTCACGCCGATGATCCGCACCAGCACCAGGCTCAACACCATCGCCCCGTAGATCCACCACTGCCAGCGCACGATGCGATCGAGGGGCAGGCGGGCCAGCTGCAGGGCCACCACCATCCCGACGGCTGCGGTCACCCAGTGCTGATACCAGTCGGCGTAATTCGCCTGTCGCTGGGTGCTGGCGATCAGGATGCCGGCGATGAAAGTGAGGGCGAGGGGGATGCCCCACAACAGCCAGTCCACCTGCTGCCAGCGTGAACGGCGGGGATACCGGCTGTAGTTTCCCCGCCTGGCGCTCAGGGAGGCCATCGGATCAGGCCAGGGCCGGCCGGAGGGCACAGCTCTGGGTCAGCGCTGCGGCCAGGGCATGGAAGGCCTGGGCCGTGGCGGAATCCGGAGCGCTGAGCACGGCGGGCCGGCCCCCGTCGCCACCCTCCACCACCGCGAGTTCCATCGGCAGCTGGGCCAGCAGGGGCACCTCCGCTTCGCTGGCGAGTCGCTGGCCGCCGCCGCTGCCGAACAGGGCGTAGCGCTTGTCCGGTGCATCCGGTGGGATGAAGGCCGTCATGTTCTCCACGACCCCCAGCACCGGCACCCCCATCTGCAGGAACATCGCCAGGCCGCGACGGGCATCCTGGAGCGACACCTGCTGGGGGGTGGTCACGATGATCACCCCGGCCATCGGTACGGCCTGGGCGAGGCTGAGCTGGGCATCGCCGGTGCCGGGAGGGAGATCCACCACGAGCACATCGCGCTCTCCCCAATCCACCTGATAAAGAAACTGGCGGATGATCCCGTTGAGCATCGGCCCACGCCAGATCACCGGCTGGTTTTCCTGAATCAGGAGCCCCATCGACACCATGGCGATCCCGCAGGTCTCGATCGGCGAGAGGATCTGCTCGTTGCCACTGCCCCGTACGGCAGGGGTGCGATCCGCCACGCCCAGCATCGTGGGGGCGTTGGGGCCATAGATGTCGGCGTCGAGCAGGCCCACCTTCAGACCCGAGGCCGCCAGGGCGCAGGCCAGGTTCACGGCCACCGTGCTCTTGCCCACCCCGCCCTTGCCGCTGCTGACGGCGATCACCTGGCGCACTCCAGCGATGGGCTGCCGTTCGGGCAGCTGGCCGGGGCCCGCCCCGTGCCCGTGGCCGGCGGCACCGATCGGCGCGGTGGAGGGGGGGGCGGCCAGTTCGATCTGCACGTCGTCGATTCCGGCGACCGCGAGCAGGGTGCGGCGGGCCTCCTCGGCGATCCGGTCCCGCTGGCTGCTGGCGAATCCCGGCAGTGCCAGGCGGAAGAGGGCCCGCCCCTGCTGCAGGCGCAGGTCCTGAATCCAGCCAAGCTCCATCAGGCTGCGGCCGCTGCCGGCGTCGCAGACGGTCTGCAATGCCGCCTGGGCCTGGCCGGCAGCTTCGGATGCTTCCGTGGAGGGATCGCTGCTCGCGGCAGGGATCGGATCGGTGGCCTGATCGTGGGGGTGATCGGCAGAGGGCATCCGTCCGGGCGGATCGTGGGGAACCGGGATCCTAGGGGCGCTCTCATGACAGAGGCTCTCGAAGCCTTGTGTCGGCACCCTTCAGGCTGGAATGGTGTGCCGATGTCTCGCGCCCGAGGGCGTGCCTGCTTCATGGAGCTCCCCCCCGTCGATTCCCGTGCCAGGGCCAAGTCCCTGTTGATGGGCCTTCAGGACTCGATCTGTGCGGGCCTGGAGCAGCTCGACGGCGAAGCCCGCTTCCAGGAGGAGAGCTGGGTGCGTCCGGAGGGGGGCGGTGGCCGTTCCCGGGTGATGAAGGGGGGTCGGGTGTTTGAGCTGGGGGGCGTGAATTTCTCCGAGGTGGCGGGAGAGCATCTGCCCCCTGCCATCCTCTGCCAGCGGCCCGAG
>JBKDOV010000088.1:0-8205 GCA_046342815.1 Cyanobacteriota bacterium | reverse complement strand
AAATCGGGCGGCGCTTCATCTCCCAATCCCGGCAGCTTCTATGGAGGCACCAACTACGGCCAGTCAAAGAAAGGTTGATAGAACTCCATTCTCGATTGCAACGAAGGGCCTTACGGCCCTTCTTTTTTTTGCCGAGAGCCTCCGTCCCCCCTCCGTTGCAGGACCCGCCTCTGCCAAGGCGTCCGGAGACAGAGCCTCACTGTGGTTGCAGTGGTCGCGTTCGAGAAGCATCATTTTCGCTGCAGAAAAGCCTGGATCAATCTTCAGCGGATCCTCATTTACCCCAAACGATTACCTCAGAAGCGCTGCAATTGCAGGGCTTATGGTGCATTGGTAACGCAGTTTTACCCCATACGTCATGGGCTTCTTCTCCCAACTCAACGACGAGGATGCTGAACTCCTGACCGGAGGCGTCGTCAATACATCCTCTGCCTACGACGGAAGCAATTACGGTCAATACAAAAAATCGGGCGGCGCTTCATCTCCCAATCCCGGCAGCTTCTATGGAGGCACCAACTACGGCCAGTCAAAGAAAGGTTGATAGAACTCCATTCTCGATTGCAACGAAGGGCCTTACGGCCCTTCTTTTTTTACCCGTTAACCATCATCGATCCAGGAGAAGCCTCGTTTTGCGCAGAACGAAGCTGAGCAGAGATTCCTGCCGCGTGACGATATCGGCCTGCAGCTGCATGCCCAGCTTCACCTCGCAGCGCCTGCTGCCGCTGCGCATTTCGATGGTGGCCGGCTTCAACGTCACTTCGTAGAGATTGGAGGCTTCAGGAGCCCCTTCCGTTCCCCCCTCCGTTGCTCGACCAGCCTGTGGCACGGCGTCCGGAGACACAGTGACCACCCTGGCACCAAGGGTCCCGAAATCCGGGTAAGGACAGCCGATCAAGCGCAGGTCGGCACGCTGGCCGGGTTGCACCTGATCCACGTCCTCACTGCGGATCTGCACCTTCACCAGCCTCTCAGCGCTGGAGGGGCTGATCGTGGCCAGCTCCTGGCCTGAAGCAATCGTCTGCTGAGGGTTCTGCACCTTCAGCTGGAAGACAATGCCATCGACAGGGGAACGCACCGTGGTGTTTCGCAGGTTGCGGGCACCCTCTCCAGCCGCCCGATCCACGGAAGCGATGTCGCGCATCAATTCCGCCTCGCGCGATCGTGCCTGGGAGCGCGCCGCATCAAGACCTTTCACAGCCTGGCCGAGACCGGCCTTCGCCTGGTCGAGGGCGGCACGCTTGCCTTCGTAGAGGCTCGCCGATGTCGCACCTTCGCTCTTCAGCGTTTGGTAGCGATCGAACTCGGTTTGCGCGAAGGTGAGTTCCGAGCGCATCTTGGCCACCTCAAGCTCAGCGCGGGCATAATCAGCTTCCGCCTGAGCTCGCAAAGCCTGAAGTTGCTCCGCCAAGGCCCTACGATTCTTACCCGCTTCCTCCACCTCACCGCTGAGGCGACCTCGATCGAGCGTGACGATCGATTGGCCAACCTTCACCGACTGGTTGGTATGAACATCGATCGACACCACTCGCCCCTCAAATGGAGCATTCACCAGAACCTGCTCGCCAGCCGGCCGCACCGACCCAGGACCCCGCACAACAACGCGATAAGGGCAGAGCGCCATAAACAACACCCCGAGCCCGGCACTGGCCAGAACAGCAGTGGTGCCGATCCTCAGCCAGGGCCGAATGCTCGGAACATAATCCTCCACATCCAGCTTGGGGAGCAGTTCAACACGAACTGGCTCGATGGCTCCGAATCTGGACATCGAGGCTGAGGACGGTGGTGCCAGCCCGGTTGGAGTGTTGTCAGATTCAGTGGCCATGGGATTACCGGCGGGGAAGGAAACGACGAAGGACAGGAGCCTTGTTGAGATCCAATTCGTTCACAGGGCCATGGTGCTTGATCTGCCCGTTTTCCAGATAAAGCAGATAGTCACAACGTGCGATCACACTTGGGCGATGACTGATCAGGATCGTGGTAAGCCCTTTACGGAATTTCAGCAATCGATCAAGGAGTTGGGCTTCCAGCACAGGATCAAGTGCGTTGGTCGATTCATCAAGGATCAGAATCGGCGGATTGCCCAGCAAGGCCCTTGCTATGGCAAGGCGCTGCTTCTGGCCCCCGGAGAGATTGGCGCCAAACTCGCCAAGCATGGTCTGATAGCCATTCGGAAGATCAAGGATGAAGTCATCAGCCATGGCCACCTGACAAGCCTCAACAATCGCTTCATAGCTGACCTCAGGCCGAGTGAAGCGGAAGTTGTCAATGATGCTTCGCCCAAAGAAATGAGAATCCTGAGTTACGAGGCACACCTGGTCTCGAAGACACTCCAAAGAAAAATCAGCCAGGGAAATTCTTCCGAAACGCACCAGCCCGGAAGCAGGTGGGTACATTCCGCTGATCAATTTTACAAGCGTGCTCTTGCCACTTCCTGATCCACCAACCAGTGCTGATACGCAACCGCCGGGGATCTCCACCGAAAGCCGCACAATGGCTTGCCGGCGTCCTGGGTGGGCATAGGAGAGCTCCCTCAGACTGATCGGTTCCGAGCCCTGGAGATCAACCCAGGTTTTCTTGTGCATAGCATTTTGCTCGGGCTCGGCATCAAGAACCTGTGTCAAGCGGCCAAAGATTGATCGATCAGCCAACACCTGAATGGCGAATCGCGTGCCATCCCTCAGGAAGGAAAGAACGTTCATGCCCAGGCCCGCAAAGGCCAGCAGCTGACCAATGCTCAGCTTCTGAGCCAGAACGAAGGTGCTTCCATACACAAGCAAGCCAATGTGCAGGAAGGCGGAGAGCAGGGCGATGCTTTCATCACTGACAATTCTCAGCTGGCTCTCTCGCCAGCTGAGATTAGCCAGCTCACCGAATCCGCCCTGATACTCATCCCATGCCTGCGCGCCTCCGTTGGATGACTTAATCAGCTGAGCACCGCGGAAGAACTCAATCAGCAACGCCTGTGCGTCTGCAGTTTTGCGAGTGAATCTACCGCTAATCGCATACATGCGCGGCAAAAATGCCAACTGAATCAGAACAATCAGCAAGTATGCCGGCAGGGCGACCAACGTGAGCGGCAAACAATACGCAAACATCACGACCAGAGAGATCGCCGCCAGAAACATATCCGAAGGCAGATCCAGCAGCAGGGAGTTAAACATTGAGCTCACCCTGCCCATCTCAATGATGCGATTGAGAATATCGCCGCTGCGATGAGTATCGAAATACTTCATCGGCATCTGGAACAACTTGTGCCCATACTCGAGCAACAAGGCAAGCTCTAAGCGCTCAAAGAAGTAACTGGAAATCTTGCGCTCCAGAAAGTCAATCAGGCTGCGGAAGCCATAGATCGCCAGCATGCCAAGGCCAAGAGCACCCAGCATCTGGCTATCACGACGCACAAGAATGTCATCGGTAAGCACCTGCATCAGCAGTGGGATGCCAAGGCCGATCACACCCACCACGGCGTTCAGGCACATCGCTCGGGCAATCAGGCCGCTGTAGGGCTTCGCCAGTCGGAGGACACGGCCAACAAAGTTCTGCTTGGCGCTCTCATCAGGCTGGGACAGGAGCCGAGCCATATCAGGCTCCAGCGTCAGCAGAACCCCATCACCCCAGGCCTCCAAAAACCGCTGGCGATCCAGCCGCACGATGCCCTGCCCAGGGTCTGCGACCACTACCTGGCGCCGCTCAATCGCATACAAAACGACCCAGTGGTTCCCTTGCCAGTGCAGGATCGCCGGCAAAGGGATCTGTTCCACGTCATGGAAAAACGTGGCATCCACTTCGGTGCGCAGGGCGCGGCTGTTGAAGCCGAGTTCATCGGCCCCACGACGCAGCCCCAGGAGGGTGGTGCCCTGCTGACCGGTGCCCACCAGCTCCCGCACCCGCTGCAGGGAGACCTTCTTGCCGAAATGACGCGCCACCATGGCGACGCAGGCAGCCCCGCAGTCTTCCTCGCTCTGCTGCTCGACGAAGGCGTAACGACGCATCCGCGCCAGACAGACAAGTAATGAGTTGAATCCTAAAGGGGTTGCGCAGGCAGGCCACTCCTCCCCACTGGATCGGCACACATGGGGGACACGCCCCGGCGGCTTCCCCCGGCCTCTCCGGTTGCAGGGCACCATGGATCGTGGAGCGAACCTGGCATGATGAAAAAGTCGCCTGGCAACGCAGCTGCCTGGTACCCACCTGAGCCAACTGCATTTGCTCAGATCACAATGCCCTCTCCCACGATCAGCCGCTCCCCCATCCGCGCCAGCGAGACCCCGGGCCGTGAAGGTGGCGCCGCCGTGATGGAGAAGGCTCCCGAGCGGGTGCGCAAACCATCGCCCCGCTACAAGGTGCTGCTGCACAACGACCCGGTCAACACCATGGAATATGTGGTCACGACCCTGCGGCAGGTGGTGCCTTCCCTCAGTGAGCAGGATGCGATCGCCGTGATGCTGGAAGCCCATAACACAGGCGTAGGTCTGGTGATCGTCTGCGATCTGGAGCCGGCGGAGTTCTACTGCGAAACCCTCAAGGCCAAGGGACTCACCAGCACCCTCGAGCCGGAGAGCTGAGTGGGCCCCTCACCCCTGGGCCCAAGCTGCCGGGCCCGGCCCCGCTGGTGGGGAACGCTGCTCTACGTGCCGGTGCTTTACGGCGGTGGCTGGCTGCTGGCCCAACCGCTCGCGCTGCTCAACACCGGCCTGCGGCCGGATCAGATCAACCTGGTGGGAGCCGTCCTCTCCCTGGCGCTGTTGGTGGCGACCCTGCGCTGGCGCCTGCGCACCGCCTGGGGGACGGGGCAACCCTGGCAGGCCCTTGGGGTGGCCGCCCCCCCAGCCCTGGCCCTGAGGTCGCTGGTGCGGGGTCTGCTGAAGGCCCTGCTGTTGCTCGGCCTGGTGGTGGTGGGCCTGTTGGCCTGCGGCCAGGCCAGCTGGAGCGGCCGGATCGACGCGGCGGAGGTGCTCAATGCCATCGCCCTGGTGCTCGGCGTGGGCTTTGCCGAGGAACTGGTGTTCCGGGGCTGGCTCTGGGGGGAACTCCGACAAATGACGGGAGAACGCCAGGCACTGCTGCTGCAGGCCGTGGTGTTCGGCCTGGTGCACCGCTGGAGCGTGGCCCCCGGTCTCGGCGCCGTGGGGCTGTTGGGGGGATTGATCCTGCTGGGGATCGTGCTGGCCCTGCAGCGCCGCGCTGATGGGGGCAATCTCTGGGGCGCGGTGGGGCTCCACGGCGGCCTGGTGGGAGGCTGGTTCGCGCTTGGCGCCGGCCTGCTGACGATCCAGCCCACCGCGCCTGCCTGGCTTGCGGGCCCCGGGGGGCCAGCCCCCAATCCGATCGGCGGGTTGATGGGCTGGCTGGGCCTGATCCTGCTGATGGGGGTGCGGCGACGCTTCTGGTGATCAGCGCACCGCGGTGGCCAGGGCCTTGTGGCCCTGCACCTCCGCACGCAGGGCTTCTTCCAGCGGTGCGACCCCGTAGTCCCGCTCCAGCAGATCCATCACCGTGCGTCCGAAATCGGAAGGATTGCGGCGGAAGGCCTCCAGACAGATCCGACCGAAGGTGCTACCCATCGGCTCAGGGTTCCAGAGCAGCTTGCGGGCCGTCCACGGCAGCATGCTCATCGGGTTGTAGCCGGGCTCCAGCACGCCGCGGTCAAAGGCGTACTGCTCCAGATGGGTGTGGGGCTGGAGACCGATGAAGAAGATGGCAGGCTCCACCTTGTCCGCCCCGAAGATGCGCTCCAGCTCCCGGTGGTAGGCCACGGTCTGGCGGATCGTCTCCGGGCGTTCGTCGATCACATTGAACGAGTAGTTGACCGACACGTGCTCACGGAAACCGGCCCGCGCCAGCAGCCGACAGTTTTCCAACACCGTGCGCAGGTTGTAGCCCATGCGCATCTTGCGCACGAGTTCCTGGGAACCGGAGGTGATGCCGATCTCGAAGTAATCCATGCCCGTGGCCACCATCAGCTCGGCCAGCTCGGGATCGAGGTTGTCGGCGCGGATGTAGGCCGCCCAGCGGATGTCGTTCATGCCGGCGGCCTGGATGCCGCGCAGCAGCTCCTTGGCATCGTCGATGTAGCGACGGGCCGGGATGAACTGGGCATCGGTGAACCAGAAGCCCCGCACCCCGCGGTCGTAGAGCTGGCGCATCTCGGCGATCACCTCCTGCACCGGGTTCACCCGCACCGCCTTGCCCTCCACCACGGTGTAGACGCAGTAGCAGCAGTTGTGGGGACAGCCGCGTTTGGTCTGGACGCCCACGTAGAAGTCGCCTCCCTCGAGATACCAGGGCAGCTGCGGCCAGATCGATTCGATGTAGTCGTAGTTGCACGCCGTCTTCTCCATGCCGGCCGGCTGCTCGTGGATCAGCCCGGCTCGCGGCTGCTGGCCGGCCAGATAACAGCGCTCCGTGGCAAGGGACTCGCCGCGGATCAACTTCTCCAGCAGCGGTTCCCCTTCCCCCACCGACACCACCGTTCCGGCCGGCAGATGGCGGCCCAGCTGTTCGTAGAACACACTCACCGCGCCGCCGCCGATCACGGCGGTGGCATCGCTGCGAAACGTCCGCGCCCGCTGCAGCCCCGTGCGCACCAGCTGCAGATTGCGCCAGAGCTCGCCGTAGTAGGCCGCCATCAGACGCAGCCCGCCGACGGCGCCCCGCAGCCGCCGCAGCGGATGGCGGGAATAGAACACCTCGAAGGAGTTCTGCAGGGGATTGCCTCCCCTGCCATCCACGGGCGCGTAGATCTGGATATCGCGCCAGGAGAACACCAGCAGGCTGGGCCGGAAGGCCTCGATCGTCTGCAGCAGCACCCGGCGCACATCGAGCAGCGGCAAGGCCGCCAGATCGAGGATCCTCTGGGGCAGATCCGGAAACTGCTTGTGCAGATGGTCTGCCAGGTAAATCGGACCGATGGGGAAAATCGGATTGCAGGGCAGTCGCACCAGCAGTACCCGGTGGTCGCTCACGGTGGACCCGGCTCCGTTCAGGATGCGGACGCTAACAACCGTGGACCCCAGGCAGGCTGGTGGCGACCTTGCAGGCCGCCCGACGCAGGGGGGGAGACAGGCGATCCAGCCACTCCCGATGCACGCAGAGGCGCGGCTCGAGGCTCCAGCCCGCATCAGCGAGAAAGCCGGCCAGCCGGGCGGGCCCGGGCTGCCGGTAGGCAGGACTGATCACATCGAGCTCATCGATGCCGCCGAGGTCGTCGATGCCGGCTTCGAGCGCATCGGGCAGGGTCGCCAGGGGCCAGAGATTGGGCGGCAGCTGGAGATGGACCTCCGGCGGCAGGATGGCGCGGGCCTCGGCGATCGTGGCCAGCAGATCCTGCTGCTCGCTGGTGGTCAGGGGAGTCCAGGGGGCATCCGAAGGTCGCCAGGGTTGCAGGATCACTTCCTGGAGATGGCCCCAGCGCCGTTGCAGATCGGCCAGCAACTGCAGGGCCTGGCGGCGCTGCTGGCGAGTCTCACCGAGGCCGAGCAGCAGGCCGGTGGTGAATGGGATCCCCAGCCGGCCGGCCTGCTCGAGCTGGCTGATCCTGGTGGCCAGCAGCTTGCTCGGTGCCTGGCGATGCAGGGCGTCGTACACAGGTCCGAGGCCTTCCAGCATCAGCCCCATCGAGGGATTGCAGCGAGCCAGGGCGGCCATCTCGGCCAGGCTGAGGGGGCCGGCATTGGTGTGGGGCAGGCGACCGGCCGCCAGGGCCAGCAGGGAGAGCTGCTTCAGCCGGGAGAACCAGCGGCGGCGATGGCGAGAGGCGGGAGACACCTCACCGCTCAGGAGCAGCACCTCGAGGGCAACGGGCCGCTCGGCCAGGCGGGCGAGGGCGGCAGCATCGCTGAGGGCATCGCCGAGGGGATCCCCGGGTGGGGGAGAGCGGCGGAAGCCGCAGTAGCTGCAGGAGTTGAAGCAGTGGCGGGTGGGCACCAGCGTGACGCTGGGGCTCCAGGTGATCCGCCGCGACCGCGCCTTCATGAACCCCCCTTTACAAACCCGCAAACTTCCGTTACATTGGTGATGGCGGGATTCCGCCTTTCTTTCCGTCCCCTGTCGCTCCCTGATCTCTCAGCGGAGTTGCCGGTGACCTCTCCTCTCGTTCTCATGACCGCCACTCTCCAGCAGCGCTCCAGCGCTTCGGCGTGGAATCAGTTCTGCGACTGGATCACCTCCACCAACAACCGCCTCTATGTGGGCTGGTTCGGTGTG
>JBKDOV010000087.1:0-18205 GCA_046342815.1 Cyanobacteriota bacterium | reverse complement strand
CTTCGGCACCGGCTCGGCCGGCAAGACCTCCCTGATCCGGGCCCTGCTGCACGAGCTGGTGGGGGAGGTGGGGGCACCGATGGGCTCCACCCGCCGCAGCGCCCGCTACCGGCTGCGGTTGAAGGGTCTGGAGCGGGCGGTGATTCTGGAGGACACCCCCGGCATCCTCGAGGCAGGCGATGCCGGCCTCGAACGCGAGGAGCTGGCCCGCCGCCAGGCCGCCCGAGCCGATCTGCTGATGCTGGTGGTGGACGGCGACCTGAGGGCCGCCGAACTGGAGGTGTTCGAGGCCCTGGCCAGCCTGGGGAAACGACTGCTGCTGGTGCTCAACAAGTGCGATCTGCGGGGCGAACAGGAGGAGCAGCGTTTGCTGGCACTGCTGCGGCGCCGCTGCGGCCGGCGCCTGGCCCCGGAAGATGTGATTGCCGTGAGTGCGGCTCCCCAGAGTGTGCCCATGCCCGGGGCAAGGCCTCTGCAACCGGCGCCGGAGGTGGAGGCGCTGCTGCGAAGGATGGCGTCGGTGCTGCATGCCGATGGAGAGGAGCTGATCGCTGACAACCTGCTGTTGCAATGCCGCCAGCTGGGGGAAGCGAGTCGCAACCTGCTCGACCGTCAGCGCCGAAAGGACGCCGAGGCGATCGTGGAGCGGTTCATGTGGATCGGCGCTGGAGTGGTGCTGGTGAACCCCCTGCCGGGGGTGGATCTGCTGGGCACCGCGGCCGTCAATGCCCAGATGGTGCTCGAGATCGGCAAGGTCTACGGCGTGACCCTCAGCCGCACCTCCGCCCAGGACCTGGCCCTGTCGGTGGGCCGCACCCTGGCAGGGCTGGGCCTGATCAAGGGAGGTGTGAGCCTGCTGGCAAGCGCCCTCAGCCTCAATCTGCCGGCCCTGGTGGTGAGCCGGGCCGTGCAGGCCGTGAGCGCCGCCTGGCTGACGCGGGTGGCGGGGCAGAGCTTCATCACCTACTTCCAGCAGGACCAGGACTGGGGCGATGGCGGCCTGCAGGAGGTATTGCAACGGGAATACGAACTCAACCGCCGGGAAGGGGCCTTGCGCAGCTTCCTCAAGGCGGCGTTCACGCGGGTGGTCGAGCCGCTGCAACAGCAGGGGCTGCAGCTGCCCCCGCGGCCGGAGCGGCGTCCACGAGGGCCTCGGGAGGAGGAGGCAGAAGGGGGCCGCGACTATCGAGAACGCTGATCAGCACCAGATAGAGCACCCCGATCAGGATCGAGATCGCCCCGGTGAGAATCGCCACCCAGCGGGAGCGTCGGCTCGCAGGCATGGCCGGCCTTGGCGTCTCAGAAGAAGGGGATTCAGGCATGGGAGCTGGGGCCGGCGAAGCGGACGTTCAGAGACTGTGGCGGTTCAGAGACTGTGGCGCACGATCCGGGCCAACCGATCCAGGTCGGTGGAGCGGGTGTGGGGATTGCCCAGCACCGCCTTGAGGTGGTGATGGCCGCCGTAGAGGGGGCGGGAGAGCATCAACTGGTCGGAGAGCAGTGCCTGGCGTGTCTGGCGACTCCAGGTCTCGCTGGCGGCTGGGTCGGCCTGGGCGGGCCGGAAGGCGAGCAGGTGCAGGGGACCCTGCCGCAGCAGCAACCGCGGGTCGTCCGCCAGAAGCGTCGTCAGCAGGCGGCACCGCTCAATCGCCGCGTCGAGCAAGCCACTGATGCCCTCCCTCCCCAGCTGGCGCAGACCCAGCCAGAGCTTGAGGATTTCTGCCGGCCTACTGCCCTGCAGACCCGCCTCGACGCCATGGCCGCCACCCCAGCTCGGTTCCATGTAGGGCAGCCCGGTGGAAAAGGCATCGAACAGCGCCTGGGGAGAGGCCAGCAGCAACAGGGAGGAGGTCTTGGTGATCCCCAGCAGCTTCTGGGGATTGACGGTGATCGAATCCGCCAGCTCCAGCCCCTGCAGCAGCGATCGGGAGGAGGCACTGAGGGCGAACACCGCGCCGATCGCCCCATCCACATGCAGCCAGTGGCCATGGCGCCGGCAGAGAGCTGCCATCTCCGGCAGCGGATCGATGGCCCCCCTCACCGTGGTGCCGGCGGTGGCCACCACGGCGATCACCGGCACTCCCTGGCGCCGCAACCGAACCAGCTGTTCCTCCAGGAGGTCGCAGCGCAGCCGTCCCTGGAAATCAGAGGGGATCCTCAGCAAGGCCTCGGGCGGCAGCCCCATCACGGCCGTGGCCTTGGAGAGCGAGACGTGGGCGTCGTCGCTGCAGAGCACCACGGCATCGCCGCGGCAGGCAAGGCCGGCACGATGGCGCGCCGTCACCAGGGCCATCAGGTTGCTGAGGCTGCCGCCACTGGCGGCCACACCACCGGCTCCCGGCGGCAACCCCAGATTGGCAGCCAGCCAGCCGCACAGACTGCGCTCCAGGCGGGTGAGGCTGGGGGAAAGCTCCTCGGCCAACAGGTTGTTGTTAAGGCCGGCGCAGATCAGGTCTCCCACCACCGAAGCCACCAGAGGGGGCGGATCCAGATGGGCAAGGGCACCGGGGTGGTTGGGGTTGTAGGCGCCTTCCATCACCAGCTGCAGATCGGCCAGCAGGCGCTCGGCACCGAGGCCGGTGGCTTCCGGTGCCACATCCGGGAACACGCTGAGGGCGGGCAACGGGCTTGCTGCCGCCGCAGAGCCGAACCAGCGGCAAAGCTGGCTGGCGGCCTGGTGGAGAAAGGCTTCCAACGCCGGATCCGGCGCACTGGGATCAGCGAAGTGGGGCAGCTCGGTGGCGGCCTGATCGGAGGGGACGGCCTGGTCGGAGGGGACGGCCTGGTCAGTGGGGTCAGAGGGGACGGCAGGCGTTGCGGAGCACTCCCCAGGCTTCGGGGCGCTGGGTGGAGTGGCATCGCCAGCCGGCACGGGCCGCTGGGCAGAGGGCGCGATGGCCAACGGCGAAGGACGAGACTCAGGCATTCTGCCCGCTCCCGGTGGCCGACCCGAATCTCCGCACTTCAGCAGGGGAAGGGCCACTGCCGTTCGACGCGCAACTGTGGATGCAGCGCCTGCTGCGCCGCTCAGCCCAGGTGGGGCAGGAGGGGGAGATCCCTGTGGCCGCCGTGATTCTCGATGACAGGGGCCAGTGCCTGGGCTGGGGAAGCAACCGTCGCCATCTCGATCAGGACCCCCTCGGCCATGCCGAGATCGTGGCGTTGCGCCGGGCCGCTGCCCTGCGCCAGGACTGGCGCTTCAACGACTGCAGCCTGCTGGTGACCCTGGAACCCTGTCCGATGTGTGCCGGTGCCCTGGTCCAGGCCCGCATGGGCAGGGTGATCTTCGGCGCCGGCGATCCGAAGCGGGGCGGACTCGGCGGCTGCCTCAACCTGGCGGTGCACAGCAGTGCGCACCACCACATGCAGGTGATCGGCGGCATTGAAGCAGGGGCGGCAGCCCGGCAGCTGGAGGAGTGGTTCCGCCAGCGCCGCAGCCGCTCCTGAAGGCCTGGATCAGACGACGGCGGCGACCGGGGCGGCGGCCCGGAAAGCGGGCAGCTCGGTCTCGAACAGATTGAGCAGACGGTCCACGTTGGAGGCCGAAGAGTTGTAGCCCATCAGACCGATGCGCCACACCTGGCCGGCCAGGGCACCCAGACCGCCGCCCACTTCGATGCCCTGGGTATCGAGGAGGTGACGGCTGAAGGCCTTGCCATCCACGCCTTCGGGAATGCGAACCGTGGTGAGGGTGGCAAGGCGCAGCGGTTCAGGCACATGCATCTGCAGACCCAGGGATTCCAGACCGCTCCACAGGCGCTCCGCATTCGAGCGGTGCCGGGCCCAGGCATTCTCGAGGCCCTCGTCGGCCAGCAGGCGCAACGCCTCCCGCATGCCGAAGTTCATGTTCACAGGGGCGGTGTGGTGGTACACCCGGTCGCTGCCCCAGTACTGATTGAGCAGGGAGACATCGAGATACCAGTTGGCGACCTTGCTGGTGCGGGCCGCCAGACGGGCTTCCGCCCGGGGACCCATGGTGAAGGGGCCGAGACCGGGGGGGCAGCTGAGACCCTTCTGACTGCAGCTGTAGGCCAGGTCGACCTTCCAGTCATCAAGAAACAACGGCACACCCCCCAGGGAAGTGACGGTGTCCAGCAGCAGCAGGCAATTGTGCTGGCGGCAGAGATCACCGATTCCGTCCATCGGCTGGCAGACGCCGGTGGAAGTTTCGGCGTGAACCATCGCCAGGATGGCGGGCTTGTGGGTGATCAGGGCCTGTTCGATCTCCTCCAGGCTGAACACCTCCCCCCAGGGACGCTCGATCGTGGCCACCTCTGCCCGGTAGCGGCCGGCCATCTCCACCAGGCGAAGACCGAAGTAGCCCTTGACGGCCACCAGCACCTTGTCTCCCGGCTCGATCATGTTGGCCAGGGTGGCCTCCATGGCGGCGCTGCCGGTGCCGCTCATCGGGATGGTGAGACGGTTGTCGGTCTGCCAGGCGTAACGCAGCAGCTCCTGCACCTCGCCCATCAGTTCGATGTAGAGCGGGTCGAGGTGACCGATGGGGGTGCGGGCCAGGGCCTGCAGCACCGTGGGATGGGCATTGGAGGGGCCGGGGCCCAGAAGCAGCCGATCCGGGGTGGCGATGGGATCCAGCCCCAGTCGGTGGGCGCTGCTGACAGGGGGCAGGACGGAAGGGGCCAAGACCGGCGGACGGGGGGTGAGGTGCGATGAAGACTAGGGAACGATCGAACGGCCCGGACCGTTAACGGGCACGAACGTTGGTGGCACCCAGGCCGCGGCAGAGGTGATCAAAGGGAGCCCGGACCACGGAAGCGGCGGAGATGCCGGTGGCACTGAGCATCTCGCTCACCACTTCGCCGAGCAGGGCGATACCGCGCACGGTGGGTCCGGTGGGCACGCCGAGGCTCTTGTAGGTGTCGTCGAGACCGTTGAGCACCCGCTCATCGAGCATGGTGACGTCATCGGAAACCAGGGCGTAGCTGGCGTAGCGGAGGAAATAATCCATGTCCCGCAGGCAGGCCGCCAGCCTGCGGGTGGTGTAGGCATTGCCCCCGGGGAGGATCAGCTCGGGGTTTTCACGCCACAACCTCTGGGAGGCCTCGCGCACGATTTCAGTGGCTTCCCGGTTGATCAGCTCCACCGCGGCGAGACGCACGGAAGCCTGGGAGAAATAGTTGTCGATGCGATCGATGGCATCACGATCGAGATAGCGGCCGAGCTGGTCGTACCGACCGATCAGGCCGGAGATGGCATCTCGCATGGAGGGAACGGATCGACGCACCTGGAGCGGAACGTAGCACTTGAAATCCGCCAGATTCCAGTGACAGGGCCGACTCTGGGGAATTTGACAGAAACGGTTACGCAGAACCCTCCATCCGGGTCGAAGGCGGAGCGCGCCTCTGCCTGCCGCCGTCACCGCGGAGCCATCCCCCTCTTTGGTACCAACCGCTACAAAGCCGGGAAGGTATCGCTGCGTACTTTCCCGATGGTCGACGGATCTGCAGCGGATCCGCGCCCTCCTGTCCCATCCGCCCCACCATCAGTCCCATCAGTCATGGTCAAGACCGCCCAGGACGTGCTCCGTCAGATCAAGGAGGAGGGAATCGAGCTGATCGATCTCAAGTTCGTCGATCTCCATGGCAAGTGGCAGCATCTCACCGTCTGTGAGGACCTGATCGACGAAGCCGCCTTCACCGACGGCGTGGCGTTCGACGGCTCCTCGATCCGGGGATGGAAGGCCATCAACGAATCGGACATGGCCATGGTGCCCGATCCGAACACGGCCTGGATCGACCCCTTCTACAGCCACAAGACCCTCAGCCTGATCTGCTCGATTCAGGAGCCCCGCAGCGGTCAGCCCTACGGACGCTGCCCCCGTGCCCTGGCCCAGAAGGCACTCCATTATCTGGCCTCCACCGGACTGGCGGACACCGCCTTTTTCGGACCCGAACCCGAATTCTTCATCTTCGACGACGTTCGCTTCAAGAGCAGCAACGGCGGCAGTCTCTACCAGGTGGATTCGGTGGAGGCGGCCTGGAACACCGATCGGATCGAAGAGGGCGGAAACCTTGGCTACAAGGTGCTGCTCAAGGAGGGCTACTTCCCGGTGGCGCCCAATGACACCCTCCAGGACATGCGCAGCGAGATGCTGCTGACGATGGGGTCCCTGGGGGTGCCGATCGAGAAGCAGCACCACGAGGTGGCCACTGCCCAGCACGAACTCGGCATCCGTTTCGCCGAACTGATCAACGCGGCCGACAACGTGATGATCTACAAGTACGTGGTGCGCAACATCGCCAGGAAATACGGCAAGACCGCCACGTTCATGCCCAAGCCTGTGTTTGCGGACAACGGCAGTGGCATGCATGTGCACCAGAGCCTCTGGAAGGAAGGGCAGCCACTGTTCTTCGGGGAAGGCACCTATGCCAACCTCTCCCAGACGGCGCGCTGGTACATCGGTGGCCTGCTGAAGCACGCCCCCAGCTTCCTCGCCTTCACCAACCCCACCACCAACAGCTACAAGCGCCTGGTGCCGGGCTTTGAGGCGCCGGTCAACCTGGTCTATTCCCAGGGCAACCGTTCGGCCGCCGTGCGCATCCCGCTCACCGGCCCGAGCCCGAAAGCGAAGCGTCTGGAATTCCGCTCGGGCGATGCCCTCGCCAACCCCTACATCGCCTTCTCGGCGATGCTGATGGCCGGCCTCGACGGAATCCGCAACCAGATCGATCCGGGCGACGGCACCGACGTGGACCTGTTCGAACTCTCGGCCGAAGAGCTCTCCCGCATCTCCACGGTTCCCGCCTCGCTGAACGGAGCCCTCGAGGCCCTCAAGGCGGACAAGGACTACCTGCTGGCCGGAGGGGTGTTCACCGAAGACTTCATCAACAACTGGATTTCGATGAAGTACGAGGAGGTGCAGCAACTGCGCCAGCGGCCCCACCCCCACGAATTCAGCATGTACTACGACGCCTGAGCGGAGTCCTTCGCTTCCTCAGCGCCCCAGCCACCAGGCCAGGATCAGGCCCAGCCCTCCCCAGCGGAGGGCTGTCCAGAAAAGCTCTGCCTCCCGATCGGCGGGGCGGAAGGCAGGGGGCAGGGGATCCAGCAGGCGCTGCGCCAGAGATTGCCTCTGGCGTTTGCGCCGCTGGGCAGCACCCTCCGGCAGGTCATCCCCCTTCGGCAGTCTCGGTTGGCTGGCCAGGTTCACCAGGCCGGTGAGCTGATGCAGCAGGGCCGGGCGCTGCGGCCTTGGGCGAGGGCTGCGCCACGCACCGGAGCGGGAACGGTTGGCCATGGCACAGCTCCACGCGATGGGGCAGTCGAACGGCCCCACGCCGGCTGCATGGGGATGGCGTCAGGATGGAGCTCACCCCGTCCTTTCGTCCAGTGCCCCCCTCCTCCTGGCCCCAGGCAGCCCTGCCGCTGGCCCAGCAGCTGCACCAGCAGCTGACGATCGGAGACCGCGACTGGCACGCCCTCAAGACCCAGCGCCCCCGCCGCGGCGCCGAACAGCTTGCCGCCGCGCTCGTCCAGCTGCTGGCGGGAGATGATCCCGGCTCCCCGCAGCCGACCGGATCGCGGCAGCAGGCCATCGCCCTCACCGAGCACGCCCTGGCCTGGCTGAAGGCTGAACTCAGGGACCCAGGCTGCCCGAGTCACGGCGGCTGAAGCGGCTGCGCCGCACCGCCACCTGCAGGCGATTGCCCCGTGCGCTCCAGCGCACATCGTCGAAGCAGTGGTGGATCAGAAACAGACCCCGACCGGATTCAGCATCCATCTGCTCGGGAAGAAAGTGGAGCCTGGCCTGGGGAGGTACCCCCGGCCCCTCATCCTGAACCTGCCAGACCGCCCAGCGGGGCGAGAGGATGCGCCGAATCCGCAGGCATTTGGCGGGATCACAGCCGTTGCCATGGATCACGGCATTGACCAGGGCCTCCTGAAGGCCGAGCTGCAGATCCAGGGTGGGAGAACCCAGCGGTTCCAGCAACAGCTCCACCAGAGGCGAGAGCTGAAGCGTGGAGGGGGTGATGAAATCTGCCCAGCGGAGCCTCGCTCCCGCCGCCGTTCGGATGGACTCCCTCAGGGAGATTCCCAGTGCGGAGGGGAGCGCCGCTGTGTTGGACCGGCTAGGCATCGGGAGGACCAGCGGGGCCCCAGTACACCGGACATCCGGGACTCACCCTGCGAATCTAGCCCGGCTTGGTTGAGCCATCACGGCGAATCCTTTCCTGGAGGCTGGGATGTTGAAGCAGGGCATCCATCAGACGCACGCCCCGCAACTGATTGACCAGGGGCATGTGGCCTTCCGGCGCCTCCATCGACCAGGTGAATGCGGACGGGTAGCGGGTCCAGACCCCATCGCGCTTCCAGCCGAGCCTGGGCCAGAGCTGCTCCCACAGGCCGCCGCAGGCGGCCAGCAGCCTTCCCTGAACCGAAAAGCCGAACCTCCCCTGGGAGTAGCAAAGCCAGAGCCGATCCAGACTTTCCAGATCCACGCCGCTGATCGGCGGCACTTCGCTGTAATAGACGTAGCCGCGTCGCTCCGCGGCAGGGCCGGCCAACTGGCGCAGATGTTCGCTCGTGAGCCGGTCCGCCTGTTCGAACTCCTGCAGCATCAGGTGGCACTGCAGCGGGCCGTAATCGAGGCCCCGCGCCGAGGGGGCCGCCAACCAGCCCGAGGGATGGCGCCGCAGAAATGCCTCGCGAGCCTCAGCATCACCGGCTTCCAGCAGCACCTGCACCAGGTGACCGCTGGCCCAGTCGTCAGCGGTGGCGTCCAGCCTGTCGAGCTGATCGGGGATCAGGGGGAGCCATTCGGCCTGGCGCTGATCCAGCTGGCGAAGCAGGGTGCGGCGCTGACGGGAAGGGGCCGCCAGAAACTTCTCGAGCAACTGATCGGCAGGGACGGTGCTGGAAACCGGAGGTCCGGAAAGCATGGAAGAAGGCGACCCTTGGGCTGTCCGCGTCGCCCACTATGTCAGGCAGATCAAGGGGATGGGCCTGAGGCTGCCTAGGATTGCACTTTCGACGATGGCCATGGCTGCCGCCATTCAGTTCTTCCGGGGTGTGGATGAACCGGTCGTGCCGGATATCCGTCTCACCCGCTCCCGGGATGGCCGCACCGGCCAGGCCATGTTCGTGTTCGAGGAACCCGAGGCCCTGGCCCCCGAAACGATGGGGGACATCACCGGCATGTTCATGGTGGATGAGGAAGGGGAGCTGGTGACCCGCGAGGTGAAGGCCCGATTCGTCAACGGCAAGGCCAGCGCGCTCGAATCCACCTACACCTGGAAGAGCACCGCCGATTTCGAGCGCTTCATGCGTTTCGCCCAGCGCTATGCCGACAGCCACGATCTGGGCTTCTCGGGCCAGGCGGAGCAGGACAACGACGAAGCCGCTGAAGATTGAACTTCGGACAGTGGCTGGGACTGCTGGGTCTGGTCGCCGGACTCCTGGTTCTCTGGAGCCTGAGGGAAGTGGTGGTGCTGATCTTCGCCGCCGTGGTGGTGGCGATGGCCCTCTGCACCCTGGTGGGGATCGTGCGCCGGCAGCTCGGCTGCAGCAGGGGGCTGGCCATGGCCCTCAGCCTGCTGGGGCTGCTGGTGGTGGCCGCCGTGGCCGCCACCGCGATCATCCCCCCCTTCCTGGCCCAGTTCCATGAACTGCTGCTGAAACTGCCGCACGCCGCCGATACCCTGCTCAACCTGCTGCAGCAGGCCATCGAAGCCGGATCCCGCATGCTGTATGGCCAGCGGGATGGGGGGCTCGACTGGATACGCAAGATGTTTGCGACCCCGGAAAATCCGGGCGCCCTGGCCTCCGGTCTCGGTGGCGGTGCCGTAAAGCTGCTGGGGCTGGCCGGCAACCTGGGCAGCGGCCTGCTGCAGACCCTGTTCGTGCTGGCTGTGGCCCTGATGGTGGCCGCCCAACCAACGGCCTACCGAGAGGTGTTGCTGCTGCTGGTGCCTTCGTTCTATCGCCGCAGGGCCAGGCAGGTGCTGCTCCAGTGCGGCGAGGCCCTCAGCGCCTGGATGGTGGGGGTGCTGATCAGCTCCGTGTGTGTGGCGCTGTTGGCGGCCGTGGGGCTTTCGCTGCTGGGGGTGAAACTGGTGGCTGCCAACGCTGTGCTGGCCGGTTTGCTCAATGTGATCCCTAATGTGGGCCCCACGCTGAGCACCATCTTCCCGATGTCCGTGGCCCTGCTGGATACGCCCTGGAAGGCATTGGCGGTGCTGGCGATGTACGTGGTAATCCAGAATCTTGAGAGCTATGTGATCACACCGTCGGTGATGCATCACCAGCTGAAATTGCTGCCAGGCCTTACCCTCACAGCACAATTGCTGTTCACCGTTCTTTTCGGTCCCCTGGGTCTGCTGCTGGCCTTGCCTCTTGCCGTCTGCCTCCAGGTGATTCTGCGGGAAGTGGTGATCCGCGACATCCTCGACCCCTGGAAACGCCAGCGGGTTCCCTTCTGATCCTTCCTCCATGCAAGCCCGACCCCTGCTTGGCGCCCTTGCTCTTGTGGTGCTGGGCTTGCTGGCCTGGGAGCTTCGCTGGGTGTTGCTCGTGCTGTTCGGGGCCGTGGTGCTGGCCGTTGCCCTCGATGTGCCGATCACCTTCCTGCGGCGTCGGTTGCGCCTGAATCGGCCCACCGCCCTGATGCTGGTGCTTGCCGTACTGCTGGTGGCCGGCACCTGGCTCGGCGGCCTGCTGCTGCCGGAACTGATGGAACAGATCCAGCAGTTCACCCAGCTGGTGCCCCGTCTCACCCAGAGGCTGGCCCAGCTGATCTCCACCCTGCCGGGCCTCTCCAACTGGGAGAAGCAGCTGATGCAGGGATTATCCCTGGAGCGGCTCCAACCCCTGGGCGGTCAGCTGCTGGGGATGGCGGGCGGTGCGGCCAACAGCACCGTGCAGGTTCTGTTGATGTCGCTACTGGCGGTGCTGTTCGCCCTCGATCCCCGCAGTCATCAGGGCCTGCTGGTGGCCGCCACACCCAGCTTCTACCGACCGCGGATGCAGACCCTGCTGCAGGAGTGCCGCGAAGCCCTCGGTGGCTGGCTGGCGGGCATGACCCTCTCGGCCGTGGTGGTGTTTCTCACCACCTGGGCCGGACTGAGCCTGCTGAAAGTACCCCTTGCCCTGCTCAGTGCCCTTGTATGCGGCCTGCTGACCTTCGTGCCCACCATTGGCCCCACTGCCGCAACGTTGTTGCCGGTGGCTGTGGCCCTTCTGGTTTCGCCAGCGAAGATGGCGCAGGTGCTGGTGATGCGGCTGATCGTTCAGAACGTTGAAGCGTTCCTGATCACGCCGCTGCTGCTCAGCCGCACCGTCAATCTGCTGCCCACCGTGGCACTGATCTCTCAGTTATGCCTCGGCGCGCTGCTGGGCCTGCCCGGGCTGCTGCTGGCCCTGCCCCTTGTGGTGGTGTTGCAGGTGCTGGGGGAAGAGGTGTTGGTCAAGGATGTGATGGATCACTGGCAGAAGCCTTGATCCTGCTCCAATCAGCCTTGCTGAAATCTTTCAGCCCTGGCGGAATCTTTTCAGCCCCTGCTGGAATCCTTCAGCCCCTGCTGCGGTAGTGCCGCCAGAGGGAAGGCATCGCCAACAGAACGGTGATCGCCAGAAAATGGGATCGGATTGCCGTGAACAACGTGGTGAACGTGAAATGATCAGCCAGCAGCTGCAGCTCCACCCTCAGGTCGGAGAGGGCGAGCAGCAGCAACAGCAGCGGCAGCAGGGGAACGCCTCGGTTCATCGACGACGGGAGAGAACGGGCAACAGGGTGGGAGCAACCCCGATGCTCGACCAGCTTCCCACCGCGATCCCGATCGCCAGAGCAACGGCAAACCAGAACAGGCTGCTGCCACCGAAGAAAATCAGACCCAGCAGCGGCAGCAGGGTGGTGAGGGAGGTGTAAAGGGAACGGGTGAGCGTGGCATCCACGGCCACGTCCACCTGCTCCGTGAGCGACAGATTCGCCAGGGCTTTCTTCTGTTCACGGATGCGGTCGTACACCACCACCGTGTCGGTCACGGAATAGCCGGCCACAGTGATCAGGGCCACGGCAAACAACGAGTCCACCTCGACACCCCGCAGTAGGCCAAGCCAGGCGAACACACCGGAGGTGATCAGTACGTCATGGGCCAGGCAGAGCAGGGCAAGAAAAGCGAAAATGCCGCTGTAGCTGAAGCTGATATAAGCAGCGATGGCGGCAAAACTGACCAGCAGGGAGATGATGCTGCCCCGCAGCAGCTGGTTGCCGAGGGTGGGACCGATCGTGTCGACAGCCGTGGCTGCGGGCTGGAAGGGCCCGACGCTGGAGCCGAGCTGCTCGATCAACCGGGCGCTCTGATCCGCACTGAGGGTGGGGAGACGCAGAAGCAGGGATTTGCCCTGGTCGAGCACCTGCACCGAAGCGCTGCCGAGATTGGGAGCCTGCTCGCCGGCATCAGTAGGCAGGACCAGCGAAGCAATCTGTTTCTGGAGGTCCGGCGCTGTGAGCGGAGCGCAGGCACCGGCGCAGTCTCGCTGCAGCTGAATCTGGGTGCCACCGGTGAAATCAAGCCCGGGCTTGAGCGGCGAATGGATCGAAGGATTGAGCCAGCAGAGGAGCAGACCAAGCAGGCTCAGAGCACAGGCCAGGCCGGAACCGATCCAGGCGATGCGCCGGTGACGATTGATGCGGAACCGGGGGGAGGGGGCTGGGGTCACGGGGGATCAGGAAGCCGAAGCAGGCAGCTGGCGGGCAGGAAGGAAGTACAGGGTGCGGCGTAGGGCCGGGTAGCTCATCAGCAGCCGCAACAGCGTGCGCGTACAGGTGAGGGCCGTGAACAGGCTCAGCAGCAGACCGATTGCCAGGGTCACGGCAAAGCCCTTGACCAGGCCGGTTCCCAGCAGGAACAAGGCCACGCAGCTGATCAGGCCGGTGACGTGACCATCAAAGATCGAAGAGAACGCCTGGGAGAAGCCCGTATCGATCGAGCGGATCAGGGTGTTGCCGCCGCGGAGTTCTTCCTTGATCCGCTCAAAGATCAGCACGTTGGCATCCACCGCCATGCCGATCGAAAGAATGAAACCTGCAATGCCCGGCAGCGAGAGGGTGACGGGAATCAGCGCATAGATCGCCAGGTTGAACAGGGAGTAGAGAGCCAGGGCTACGACGGCAATGATGCCGGGCAGGCGATACACCACCACCATGAACACGGCCACCAGGGCCAGGCCTGCGAGGGCGGCCACCAGGCTGCGCTGAATGTTCTCGGCGCCGAGGGAGGGGCCGACGGTGCGCTGCTCCACGATCTTGACAGGAAGTGGCAGGGAGCCGCCTCGCAGCTGCACCTCCAGATCACGGGCCTCCTCCGAACTGAAATTGCCGCTGATGCTGGCGGAACCGCCCGTGATGCCGGCGGACTTGAATTCCGGGCCCACGGTGGCCTCGCTGATCGAGCGGCCGTCCAGCACAATGCCCAGCACCCGACCCGTGCCGGCCAGGCCCTGGGTGAGGGAAGCGAACTTGTCGCCTCCCTCACGGTTGAAGCCGAGGGTCACATCCCAGCTGTTGCCGGTCTGCCGTTGCTGGCGGCCGGCACTGGTGAGGTCCTTGCCGGTGAGCTGGGGAGGGCCGTAAAGAGCCAAAACCCTGCGGTTGACCTCGGTCTGCAGCGCTTCCAGCTGTTCGGTTTCCGTGCTGCCCGCCGGGAGCTGCAGGCCCAGGCTCTGGAAGGCCTTGGTGCGCTCGGCTTCGGGGAATTCGGGTTTCGGAGCGGGAGGCTTGTTGGGAATATCGCCGGAGGTCTGGGCCGCGGTGGCGGGCCTGCGGGCGGCGAGCACGCTTTCGAGCTGACGCTTGAGCTGGAGCAGACCCTGCATCTCCTTCTCGCTGCCGGGCTTCTGGGCGCGGAACTCGAGCAGGGCAGTGGTGCCGAGCACCTTGGCGGCACGGGTGGGGTCCTGCTCTCCAGGCAGCTGCAGCACCAGCTGGTCGTCGCCCACGGTCTGCAGGGTGGACTCGGCGACGCCGAGGCCGTTGATCCGGCGCTCCAGCACCTCCTTCACCGCCTCGAGCTGCTCCTTCTCCACCTTGCGGATCTCGCCGGCGGGCATCACCTGGAGGGTGAGCTGGCTGCCACCGCGCAGGTCGAGACCGAGCTGCAGGCCGAAGGTGGCCAGCAGGGCGGCGGCGGCGATCGCCAGGGCCAGGATCAGGGCGAACCACCCCTGTTGACGTGCCATCTCAGATCAGGCCGGCCTTGAGTTGCTGGGCAGCCGTCACGATCTGATGAGGCTGAATGATCGTGAGGTTCTCCAGGGTGCCGTTGTAAGGGGTGGGAATGTCCTGGGAGGAGAGACGCACCGGTCGGGCATCGAGCTCGTCGAAACACTCCTCGGTGATCAGGGCGATGAGCTCGGCCCCGATGCCACCGGTCTTCATGCACTCCTCCACCACCAGCACCTTGTGGGTCTTGCGGATCGAGCGGGTGATGGTCTCCATGTCGAAGGGCTTGAGGCTGACCAGATCGATCAGCTCCACATCCACTCCCTCCTTCTCCAGCTGCTGCACGGCCTTGAGGCAGTGATGACGCATGCGGGAATAGGTGAGGATCGTGACATCCTTGCCTTCCCGGACCACCTCTGCCTGATCGAGGGCGCAGATGTAATCCCCCTCGGGAATCTCCTCGGAGAGGTTGTAGAGGAGAACGTGTTCGAAGAAGAGAACGGGATTGTTATCGCGGATGGCCGCCTTCATCAGACCCTTAGCATTGGTGGGGGTGCTGACGGCAACGATCTTGATACCTGGCACGGCGTGGAAGTAGGCCTCCAGCCTCTGGCTGTGTTCGGCACCGAGTTGCCGGCCGACACCGCCGGGGCCCCGGACCACGGTGGGAATGGTGTAGTTGCCACCGCTGGTGTAGCGGAGCATGCCCATGTTGTTGGAGATCTGATTGAAGGCCAGCAACAGGAATCCCATGTTCATGCCTTCCACGATCGGCCGCAGGCCGGTCATGGCGGCACCCACTGCCATGCCGGTGAAGCTGTTCTCGGCAATGGGGGTATCCAGCACCCTCAGTTCGCCGTATTTCTCGTAGAGATCCTTGGTCACCTTGTAGGAGCCGCCGTAGTGGCCCACGTCCTCCCCCATCACACAGACATGGGGGTCACGGGCCATCTCTTCATCGATGGCGTCACGCAGGGCGTTGAACAGAAGGGTTTCGGCCACGAATCCGGCATCGGCCACAGGTGCGGCCAACCTATCTCAACCCCCGGCGGCGAAGGTGCTCAGCAGCAGCACCGAGAGCAGCATGCCCGGCAGCAGCAGCGTCACCAGGAGGCCGAGGTCGTGGGGGGTCATGGCCGAAGACAGCTGCTGCCAGGCTAGGAAGCCGATTCGGCCCGCGCAGGGATCAGACTGCGCACGAACACCATGACCAGCCCCAGCCCGATGAAGGCGAAGCTGAAGGTGGCCAGGAAGCACATTCCCACCACCAGGGTCTTGACCGCCGTGGCGATGCTCTGGGCCACCTGGGCCTCGTAGTGGGGGGGATGGTCCACGTAATAGGCCACCACACGCTTGCTGAGGCCCAGGCAGAGCCAGGCCAGCAGGCCACTGGTGAGGGCGCCGGAAAGAAAGCTGAGGGGGCCCTTGCGCGGCCCCTCCGGGGAGGGGGTGGCAGGGGTGGTCGGGGTGCTGGGCAGCGGACTGAGGTCGCTCATCGGGCCGTTGCGATCGGTTCCAGGCTGGCACCGGAATCGGTGCAATGGCAGCACCAGGACTCGAATCCTTCCGCCAGCAGCGAGGGCTCCCATTGCCGATGGGCGACGGCGGCCTGCTCGAAATCCGCGAACAGGGCAAACAGGCTGGGCCCGGAGCCACTCATCGCCACGGCCTGGGCCTGCTCCATCCGTTGCAGCAGCGCCAGACCGCCACGCACGCTTTCCTGCTCCGGAGCCACCACCGACTGCAGGTCGTTGCGCAGCGGCGGCAGGGGCCTCTCCCCGGCCAGGGCCGCCAGCAAGGGGCCCTGGCGCAGGGCCTGGCGGCGCTGCTCGAAGTCGAGCTCGCTATCGAGATAGAAATCCTCCCGCAACTCCCGGCAGCGCCCATAGGCCCAGGGGGTGGAGACACTGGCCTCGGGATGCTTGATCAGCAGAACCCCGAGAGCAGGCGCCTGGGCGAGCCGAACCGGCTCCAGCTGCTCCCCGCGGCCGAAGCAGAGCTGGGTGCCGCCATCGAGGCAGAAGGGCATATCGGAGCCGAGCTCGGCCGCAAGGGCATGGAGAGCGGCACGCTCGATGCCCAGTCCCCACAGGGCATCGAGTCCCACCAGGGCCGCGGCGCCATCACTGGATCCCCCCGCCAACCCCGCCCCGATCGGAATCCGTTTCTGCAGCTGGATCCGGGCTCCCAGCTCCGGAAGCCCCACCCTTGCCCGCAGCAGCTCGGCGGCCCGCACGATCAGGTTGGTGCCATCGGTGGGAAGGCCCGGTCGATCGCAATGCAAGGAGATCAGGCCGTCAGAGGTGGGCTGGAAGCGCAGCTCATCGGCCAGATCGATGGTCTGCATCAGCATCGCCAGCTCATGGAAGCCATCGGGCCGCAGGCCGAGCACTTCCAGATGCAGGTTGATCTTGGCCGGAGCCAGCACGGTGATTTCTGCCATCGGTTCAGGCGGCGCCGGAAAGTTCGCTGTGTCGACGATTCAAACCGGCGGCCAGGGCCTGCCACTGCCGGGGAGCCAACTCCTGGGGCCGCTGACTCAGTTCGATCCCCGCTTCAATGGCCAGTTCCTGCAAGGCATCGGCGGGCAGCAGCCCGGTAAGGGTGTTGCGCAGCATCTTGCGGCGAGCCGCGAAGCAGCGCCTCAGCAGGCTCTCCACTTCCCGGGCCAGGGGGGGATCCAGCCGCTGCTCGGATGGCAGGGGCTCCAGCAGGATCACCTCCGAGCGCACCTTCGGGGGTGGATTGAAACAACGGGGCGGCACCGCACATACCGACCGGCACCGGGCCAGCAGCTGCATCCGGACGCTGAGGGCGGAATAGCTGCTGGCGCCAGGCAGGGCGCGGATGCGTTCCCCCACTTCCTGCTGCACCAGCAGCACCAGGCGCCGGTACGGAGGGTCCAGGGGTCGGTCCAGTCGGCCCACCAGCCGCTCCAGCAGGGGGCCGGTGATGTTGTACGGGATGTTAGCCACCACCACCTCCGGCGCCGGTTCATCGCCCAGCTGCAGCGGTACCTCCAGGGCATCGCCCTCCACCAGCTGGAAGCGGGGATCGGCACCGAAACGCTGACGCAGGCCGGCCACCAGGTCGCGATCCAGCTCCACGGACAGCAGCGAAGCCAGGGGGGTGGCCAGCAAACGCTCGGTCAGCGCACCCCGCCCGGGTCCCACCTCCAGCACCCGATCCCCTGGCCCCAGCGCCGCCGCCTCGACGATGGACTGCAGCACCTGGCCATCCACCAGCCAGTGCTGGCCGAAGCGCTTGCGGGCGCGGTGGCCTTCGAAGGACATGGAAGGGCGCTCGCGGACTTCCCCCATTGAACGTCGGGCCGGTGACATCGGGCCGGAAACGTCGGGCCGGCAACGGCGGTTCGGATCTCGCTCCCTATCGTGAAGGGTCGTCTGCCGGTGCAGCGGTCATGGCCACACGCCCCTGTCTTCCCAGCAGCCTGCACGCCTGGCGAGGGCTGATCGCCGCCGCCCTGCTGATCCCGCTGCTGGCCCCCTGGGCAGCCCGGGCCGGCAGCATCACCGACGAGTCGATCTGGGACCAGAACGATGCCACCCAGCGGGCCCTGCAGCGGCTGCCCCGCGGCGCCACGGTGACGGGCACACGCTGCCAGGAATTCGGTGTGGGAGGCATGGACAATCCCCGCTACCGCTGCACCGTGACTTACACCGAGAGCGCTCCCGCCCCCTAGCGCCCCAGACGGATCCAGCGCACTGCCCCCCGCAGCGGCGGCAGCGGCACCAGGGCGGCCACCTGCTCCACCGGCTGCTCCGCCCATTCGCCATGGGCAGCCAGCCAGCAGGCCCAGGCCCGCTCCAACCGCAGCTGCTTTGGCCGTCGGAGGGAGGCCACACCAACGCCATCGAAGCTGCCGGCCCCCCGGCCCTTCACCTCCACCAGCAGCAGGCGGCCAGGCTTGGCGAGCACCAAATCCAACTCTCCCCAACGGCAGTGCCAGTTGCGCGACACGAGGCGCCAACCCCGGCTCCGCAGCAGGCGCAGGGCCCGTTGTTC
>JBKDOV010000086.1:0-14587 GCA_046342815.1 Cyanobacteriota bacterium | reverse complement strand
CTTCCACAGCCTTCTTAATGGCTTCGGCGTCGGCCTTGGACACGCCTTCCTTGATGGGGCAGGGTGCGCCTTCGACCAGAGCCTTGGCTTCGCCCAGGCCGAGGCCGGTGGCCTCGCGGACAGCCTTCAGCACCTTGATCTTGGCAGCGGCATCGAAGCCCTCGAGGATGACGTCGAACTCGGTCTTCTCTTCGACGGCCTCAGCAGCCCCAGCACCAGCGGCGGGAGCGGCCATGACGACACCGGCGGAAGCGGCAGCCGACACACCGAAGGCCTCTTCGATCTGCTTGACGAGCTCGGAAGCTTCAAGCAGCGAAAGGGTCTTCAGCTGTTCGAGGATGGAATCAGTGGTAGCGGACATGATTGGGAATCAGCAACAGATCTGTTGGAGGAACAGTCAATCGGTTGAGCTCAGCAGAAGCAGGCCTCAGGAGGCCGTGCCCTCGCCTTCGGCGTGCTGCTTGAGCGCCCGGGCGAGGCCGGAAGGAACTTCGTTGATGCCCACCGCAACCTTGGTGGCCACAGCGTTGATCGCACCGGCGATCTGCGCCATGAGCACCTCCTTGGAGGGCAGATCCCCGATGGCCTTGATATCGGACTGGGAAAGGAGCTTGCCTTCGAAAAGGCCACCTTTCACTTCCGACTTCTTCGTGTCCTTCTGGAAGGACTGAAGGGCCTTCACCGCACCACCCACATCGCCCTTGACTAGGACGAAGGCGTTGGTGCCCGTGAGCAGGGAATCGAGTTCCGTCCAGGCGCTGTTGCCATCGATGGCACGGCGCATCAAGGTGTTTTTGGTCACCTTGCAGACACCGTTGCTGGCCAGCAGACGAGTCCGCAGGTCAGACATCTCCTTGATGGACAGGCACTTGTAATCAAGGACCAGCGCCAGATCGGCTACACCGAGGAGCCATTTGATCTCTTCGACGATCTGTTGCTTGTTCTCCAGCGTGCGGCCCATAGGAAGTGGAACGGATCGGGGGAACAAGCCGGGAACGCAGCCCAGAAGCCCGGCGGGACCGGACCCATCCCGGCAAGCCGGGACGCTTCGAGGCTGCGGCCGGCTCCGACCGTTCGACATTCCTCAAGAGGAAGCCGGGGAGGAACCTGTCGCGTGCACCTCGGCAGGACTTACACAAAGAACCCGAAGGCTCCAGCAACCTGCTGTCTTGGGTAGGGCGCGTGCCCTTCTGGCACGAAGCCAGAAAAAGACACTACAACACCGCCGAAGCGGCCTCAGCCCTCCTGCTTGAGGTCCTGGAGGCTGGTGAAGTCCACCGGCACCGAGGGGCCCATGGTGGAGGTCACATAGAGGGAGCGCCAGTAACGGCCCTTGGCACCGCTGGGCTTGTTGCGGTCGATGGTCTCCTGCAGGGCCTTGAGGTTGTCGAGCAGCTTGGCCGCATCGAAACTGGCCTTGCCGAAGCGCACGTGCACGATGCCCGTGCGATCCGCCCGGAATTCGAGTTTGCCGGCCTTGAATTCGTTGATCGCACCGGCCAGATCGGTGGTCACAGTGCCGGCCTTCGGGTTCGGCATCAGGCCACGGGGACCCAGCACCCGGCCCAGCTTGGCCACCTTGGGCATCATGTCGGGGGTGGCGATCAGCAGATCGAAGTCCATGGCTCCACCGGCGATCGCATCCACCAGCTCGTCATCACCGGCGAGATCGGCACCGGCGGCCTTGGCTTCGGCCACCTTCTCGCCTCGGGCGATCACGGCGATGCGGATGGTCTGACCGGTGCCGTGGGGCAGGGCCACGGTGGTGCGCAGCTGCTGGTCGGTGTACTTGGGATCGATACCCAGGCGCACGTGGGCTTCGATCGTTTCATCGAACTTGGCGTTGGCGTTGGCCTTCACCAGTTCGAGGGCCTCGAGCGGCCCATAGGTGCGGTCCTCAACCTTGCTGGCGAGGGCGGAAAAACGCTTGGAAATCTTCGGCATGGAGATATGGGGTGCGAACGACCCGGAAGGGTCTCCCCCGATTCAGGTGAATGGAAACAGAACGGAAAGCGGCGGGAGCCGGATTCAGTCGTTGACGGCAACGCCCATGTTGCGGGCCGTGCCGGCGATGATCCGCATGGCCGACTCCACACTGGTGCAGTTGAGATCGGGGAGCTTGGTCTTGGCGATCTCCTCGAGCTGGGCACGGCTGATGGCACCCACGGCCCCCTTGGCGGACGTGGCGGCCCCTTTCTCGATCCCGGCTGCCTTGGAGATCAGCACGGAGGCGGGAGGGGTCTTGGTGATGAAGGTGAAGCTGCGGTCTTCGAAGACCGAGATCTCCACCGGAATCACATACCCGGCCTTTTCCTGCGTACGAGCGTTGTACTCCTTGCAGAACGCCATGATGTTGACGCCGTGCTGACCGAGGGCAGGGCCCACCGGCGGCGCGGGGTTGGCTTTGCCGGCCTGGAGGGCCAGCTTGATAATGGCAACGACTTTCTTGGCCATCGGCTGAGCAACGGAACGGACTTCCCCCGAGGGGGAAAGCTGCGGATCGTCCCTCCGGAAGAGGAACGCTGTGGTGAACTTCCCCCGAAGGGAAAGCCGCACCTGGGGCCGCCCTCCGCAGGGAGACGGCCACGGAGACTCAGCTCTGTTTGCTGATCTGGGAGAACTCGAGTTCGACCGGGGTTTCCCGGCCGAAGATCGAGAGCAGGGCCTTGAGCTTGCTGCGCTCGCCCGAAACCTCGATCACCTCGCCCTGAAAATCCTTGAACGGACCGGCGGTGACCAGGATCTGGTCGCCCTCGGTGAGATCGACCTTGACCACGGGCTTCTTCTCGGTGGCGCGCTTGAAGATGCGCTCCACCTCCTGGCGGCTGAGGGGCCGGGGCTTGATGTGCCCACGGGCCTTACCGGTGGCGCGGCGCTCCTCCTGACCCACGAAATTGATCACGTTGGGGGTACTGCGCACCGCCATCATCGTGTCCTCGTCGAGGATCATCCGCACCAGCACATAGCCGGGAAACACCTTTTCCTCGATCGCCTGGCGGTTGCCGTCCTTCTTGATCTTCACCCCGGGGGTCTGGGGAATCTCGATCTCCAGGATGCGGTTGCTGACCCCGAGGGTCACGGCCCGCTGCTCGAGGGTGGCCTTCACCTTCTTCTCGCAGCTGGAAGCCACCTGCACGGCGTACCAACGCGCCACCTGGGGCTTCTCCAGCACCTCCGCCGACGGATCCACCGGACCGGGCAGGGCTCCGGCCTCCAGACCGGCATCCGGAGCTGTGCCGGCCAGGGAGAGGTCGGCGGACTCCTGGCTCAGGTCGGGGCTCAGGTCGGAGAGCGGATCGGGCAGGGCGGGGAGATCGTGGTCGAGCTCGGGCACATCACTCACGGAAGACATCATTTCAGCGGAACACCTGCGTGGAGACCCAGCCGTAGAAGCGATCGACGGCGGCGATCACGGCAGCGGAGAGACCCACCATCAGGATCACCGCCACCGCCTCGCTGAACAGCTGCTGGCGACTGGGCCACACCACCTTGCGCAGCTCGGCCATGGTGGAGGCCACGAAGCCATCCCCGACCGGCTCCAGACCATCAAGGTCGTCCGGCTCGGGACTGCGCTCGACAGCGCTCTCGGTGGTGGGCTGGGTGGTGGGTTCCACGGGTTGGCCGGAGGGTGGGGGCCGGTTGGCACGCGCCGGCAAACGACCACCCTACCGGACGTCCCCCCACCTACGGCCACAGGGGCACGAACCGCAGCGGCCCTGCCGCCCCCTGCTCTCCCCCCTCCAGGGCCTCCACCCGCACCCCGCGGGCGCCGCTGAACTGCTCCGCCAGCAACTCGGTGGCCAGGGGGTTCTCGATCCGGCGCCGCAGCACCCGCCGCAGGGGCCGGGCCCCGTACTCCGGCTCATAGCCCTGCTCGGCCAGGGCCGAGACCACGGCTTCGTCCACCTGGAGCTCCAGCCGCTGCTCCCGCAGCAGGGCCGCCAGTTCGGCCAGCTGGAGCCGCACGATCCGCTGCAGATCGGCCCGGCCCAGGGGCCGGAAGCGGATCACCTCGTCGATGCGGTTGAGGAATTCGGGCCGGAACTGGCGCGCCAGGGCCTCCTCCACCGCCTGCTCCAGGGCACGATCGGCGGCTTCACCAGCCTCGCCGCCGGCCTCTGCCCCGGCCTCGGCCCGGGCCCGCTCCAGGATCGCCCGGCTGGCCAGGTTGCTGGTCATGATCACCACCGTGTGGCGGAAGTCCACCGTGCGGCCCTGGGAATCGGTGAGGCGTCCGTCGTCGAGCACCTGGAGCAGCAGGTTGAACACCTCGGGATGGGCCTTCTCCACCTCATCGAGCAGCAGCACTGCGTAGGGACGCCGACGCACGGCCTCGGTGAGCTGGCCGCCCTCCTCGTAGCCCACATAGCCCGGAGGAGCCCCCACCAGCCGGGCCACGGCGTTGCGCTCCATGAACTCGCTCATGTCGAGCCGCACCAGCGCCTCCTCTTCATCGAACAGGGCAGCGGCCAGGGCCTTGGCCAGCTCGGTCTTGCCCACGCCGGTGGGGCCGAGGAACAGGAACGAACCCACCGGCCGGCTGGGCGACTGCATGCCGGCCCGGGCGCGGCGGATCGCCGCCGCCACCGCCGCCACCGCCTCGGGCTGGCCGATCACCCGCTCCCCGAGCCGCTGCTCCAGCTCCAGCAGCTTCTGGCGTTCGCCCGCCAGCAGGCGCTGCATCGGGATGCCGGTCCAGCGGGCCACCACATCGGCGATGTCGCCCTCCTCCACCTGCTCCCGCAGCATCGGATCCACCTGCAGCTCCGCCTCCAGGGCGACACGACGCTGCTGGAGACCATGCAGCTGGTCGTATTCGAGCCGGGCCGCCTCCTCCAGCTCCCCATCCCGCTCGGCCTCGGCGATGGCATGGCGGAGGTCCTCGTCCTGCTGGAGCAGGTCGCGCAGCTCCGCCAGCCGCTCCCTTTCCTCGGCCCAGCGCTGCTGCAGCGCCTGCAGCGTTTCCTGGGCCTGCCGCCGCTGCTCCTGCCGCTGCAACCGCTCCTCCAGGGGCGCCGCCTCGGCCGCCAGCAGGGCCAGCTCCACCCGCCGCAGCTCCGCCTCCGCCGCCTCCACCACCTGGGGCTTGGAGGTCACCTCCATGCGCAGCTTGGCGGCGGCTTCGTCCACCAGATCGATCGCCGAATCCGGCAGGCAGCGGTCGCTGATGTAGCGATCGGCCAGCCGGGTGGCCGCCACCAGGGCGTCGTCGGTGATCGTCACCCCGTGGTGCAGCTCGTAGCGCTCCCGCAGGCCCCGCAGGATCTGCACACAGGTTTCGGTGTCGGGCTCGCGGATCAGCACCTGCTGGAAGCGCCGCTCCAGGGCCGGGTCCTTCTCGATGCTGCGCCGGTAGTCCTCGGGGGTGGTGGCGCCGATGCAGCGCAGGTCGCCGCGGGCCAGGGCCGGCTTGAGGATGCTGCCGGCATCGGCACTGGAGCGGTCGCTGCTCACCACGGTGTGCAGCTCGTCGATGAACAGCACCACCCCCTGGGCCCCGCCCGGGGCGGCCTCGCTCTCCCGCACTTCGGCGAGCACACTGCGCAGTCGCTCCTCGAACTGACCGCGGAACTTGGCCCCGGCGATCAGGGCGCCGAGGTCGAGGGCCACCAGCCGCAACCCCTTGAGCCCCTCGGGCACCTCGCCGGCCACGATCCGCTGGGCCAGAGATTCAACCACCGCCGTCTTGCCCACGCCGGGCTCCCCGATCAGCACCGGATTGTTCTTGCTGCGCCGCGAAAGCACCTGGATCAGGCGCCGCAGCTCGCTGTCGCGGCCGATCACTGGATCGAGTTCACCGGCCCGGGCCGCCGCGGTGAGGTCGCGGACTTAGCGATAGAGCTCACTGGTCTCCGGCTCCTCCACCGGCTCCATCCGCACGCCGCCATCGGCGCCGGCAGGGGCCGGCCCGGCGGCGGCAGAAGAGGGGGGAACGGGGGGGGGCGCTGCCGGGCCGGGGCCCCGGTCGGCATCAATCCAGTCGTCAGTGGAGCGGAACCCGGCCGTGCGGGTGCCCCCTCCGGCGGCTGGAGGGGCAGCGGCGGCAGCAGGAGTGGGGGTGGGGGCCGTCAGGGAAGCGGGGGCCGGGGCGGGGACGGAGGCGGGAGCCGCGGGCGCGGAAGGCGCTTCGATCAGCGGCCGCCACTGACGCATCAGCAGGTCCTCGCTGAGACCCTCCTCCGCCAGCAGGGCGGCGCCGAGGCGGGGTTCCTCCAGCAGAGCCAGCAGCAGGTGCGAAACATCCAGCACCCGCGACCCCCAGGCGCTGCGGCGGCGGTCGGCCGCCTCCAGCAGATCCTCAAGCGCATCCCCGATGTAGAGGTTCGCCCCGGCGGCGTCGGGCAGGTCGGCGCAGAAGGCCTCCAACCGGTCGAGCAGGCGATCCTCATCGATCGGCAGAGGCTCCACCCAGGAGCGGAAGCGGCGGTCAAGCAGCAGGGCCAGAAGCAGGTGCTCCACGTCCATGGCGGCGTGTCGCCAGCGGCGGGCCTGGTCCTGGCTGGCGATCAGCAGATCCCAGGCGGCATCGCTGAAACGGTCGGGATCGCTGGTGAGGCTGGCCTGGGTCCGGGTCATGGCCGGGGAACGCTGGGGGGACATGTCAGGGGAGGGGGGCCCTGGAGGCGAGCTGAATCAGCTCGATCCGGTAGCCGTCCGGATCCTCCACGAAGGCGATCACGGTGGTGCCACCCTTGACCGGCCCGGGTTCCCGAACCACCCGTCCGCCCCGCGCGGCGATGCCGGCGCAGGTGGCCACGATGTCGTCCACGCCGATGGCGATGTGGCCGTAGGCGCTGCCCAGCTCGTAGTGGTCGGTGTCCCAGTTGTGGGTGAGTTCGAGCACGGCTGTGTCGCTCTCGTCGCCGTAGCCCACGAACGCCAGGGTGTAACGGCCTTCAGGCGATTCGCGGCGGCGCAGCAGGCGCATGCCGAGCACATCGATGTAGAAGGCGAGGGAACGCTCGAGCTCGCCCACCCGCAGCATCGTGTGGAGCAAACGCATGGGCGGCAGGTTCTGGAACGACCCATTGTGACCGCCGCCCCCCGGCAGGCGTGCCGGAACGGAAGGTGGGGTGGCGGTAGGAACGGGCACCAATGGTCGGGTGGGGGCGACCCATAGGATCCAGCCCATTCCCCGGTTCTCCGCCGTGTACGACTCCCTCGATCTCGCCATCGAATCGATCCTGGCCCGCGAGGTGCTCGATTCCCGCGGCACCCCCACCGTGGAGGCTGAGGTCTACCTGGAAGGCGGGGCCAGCGGCCGGGCGATCGTGCCTAGCGGTGCCAGCACCGGTGCCCATGAGGCGCACGAACTGCGGGATGGCGGCAAGGCCTATTTCGGCAAGGGCGTGAGCAAGGCGGTGGAGAACATCGAGGAGCGGATCGCCCCGGCCCTCTGCGGCCTCAGCGCCCTCGACCAGGCCTCCGTGGATGCCGCGATGATGGAACTCGACGGCAGCGACAACAAGAGCGCCCTCGGGGCCAACGCGATCCTGGCGGTGAGCCTGGCCACCGCCCATGCCGCCGCCCGCGGCCTCAACCTGCCCCTCTACCGCTACCTGGGGGGCCCGCTGGCCAGCCTGCTGCCGGTGCCGCTGATGAACGTGATCAACGGCGGGGCCCACGCCTCCAACAGCCTGGACTTCCAGGAATTCATGATTGTGCCCCATGGCGCCGGCAGCTTCCGCGAGGCCCTGCGCATGGGGGCGGAGGTGTTCCACACCCTCAAGGGGCTGCTGCACGAACGGGGCATGAGCACCGCCGTGGGCGATGAAGGGGGCTTCGCACCGGACCTGGGCAACGATTCCGCCGGCGACATCCTGGTGCAGGCGATCGAGAAGGCCGGTTACCGCCCCGGCGACCAGATCTCCCTAGCCCTGGACGTGGCCAGCACGGAGTTCTACCGGGACGGCCGCTATGCCTTCGGCGGCGGCAGCTACAGCAGTGCCGAGATGGTGGAGGAGCTGGCCAAGCTGGTGAGCCGCTACCCAATCGTCTCGATCGAAGATGGCGTGGCGGAGGACGACTGGGAGGGCTGGGGCCTGCTCACCGAACGCCTGGGCCGCACCGTGCAGCTGGTGGGCGACGACCTGTTTGTGACCAACACCAGCCGCCTGCAGCAGGGCATCGAACGGGGTGTGGCCAACTCGATCCTGATCAAGGTGAACCAGATCGGCTCGCTCACCGAGACGCTGCAGGCCATCGATCTCGCCGGCCGCGCCGGTTACACCAGCGTGATCAGCCACCGCAGCGGCGAAACGGAGGACACCACGATCGCCGACCTGGCGGTGGCCACCCGCGCCGGCCAGATCAAGACCGGTTCGCTCAGCCGCTCCGACAGGGTGGCCAAGTACAACCAGCTGCTGCGCATCGAGGACGAACTCGGCAGCCAGGCCGTCTATGCCGGCGTGGAGGACCGGGGCCCCCGCGGCCGGGGCTGAGCCGCGACGCAGGGGAAGAGGGGCCGGTGTCGCAGGGCACGAAGGCCGGGTAACCGATCCCTTCCCTGCCCTACTCTCCGGCATTGTTAGTCCGTTCTCGAAGCAGGCCCGATGGCTCTTTTCGACAATCTGATCAGCACGGTGGTTTCCGCCGTGGCGGGTGATAAAGGCCCTGCCCTCAACCAGTTCCTCAAGGAAAACGGCGGCCTCCAGGGGCTGTCCGAGAAGTTCCGCAACGGCGATGCCGCGGACATGTTCGCCAGCTGGGTGGGCCTGGATGAGAACCAGCCGATCACCTCCGAGCAGATCACCAAGGTGCTCGGTAATTCCCAGCTCCAGGAATTCGCCAAGAAGCTCGGCATCGATACCGACAAGGCCACCGACTTCATCGCCACCACCCTGCCCCAGGTGATCGACAAGCTCACCCCCGACGGCAAGGTTCCCGACGAAGCAAAGGAAGCCCCCACCGCCTGAGCGGTACCCGCCTCCTGACCTGGTCGGGAGGGAAAGTGGTCAGCTGCCCGATCGCGGCAGCTGACCCGCCATCTGATCCACCCTTCCATCGCGCCCAAGCCTGGCCTGCAGCTTCAGCCAGGTGATGCCCACGGGGAGGCCCAGCACCAGCGGAACAGCCACGAGCGCTGGCCTGGTGCTGGCCGCCAGCAGAGCCGCTGCCACCGCCAATCCTCCCAGCAGAAACGACTGGCTGGCGCTCTGCTGGGCCAGGGCCAGGCGCCGCAGCAGGCGGTCCGTTTCGCCAGCCCGGATCTGCACCTGGAGATCGCCCTGCTCGATCCGGGAAAGGCTTTCATCCAGGCGGCGCGGAATGCCGAGGGCACGGCTGCCCACATCCGCCGCCTGCCGGGTGATTTCGCTGAACAGTTCGTTGGGGCCGTTCCCGCTGGAGGTCATCAGAGGAAGCAGGTACGGACGGGCGATCGCCACTAGGCTAAAGCCGGGATCGAGGCTGCGGCCGACCCCCTCGAAGGTGGAGAGGGCCCGCATCACGAAGATCAGTTCGGGGGGCAGGCGGAACGGCTGGCCGTACACCAGGTCGTAGAGATCCCCGGAGAGCCGCTCGAGCACGTTGGCGCTGAACGGCGGCGTCAGCGCCTCATTGAGCATCAGCCGCACCAGGCGCCGCACCGGCCCCGGGTCGATGTGGGGATCGATCACGCCGGCCTGCTGCAGCTCCCCCACCAGGGCCGCCGCATCCCGCACCGCCGCGGCGCGCACCATGCGGCCGATCCGGCTGCGCAGACGCTCGGAGATCTGGCCCATCATCCCGAAGTCGTAGTAGATGAGGGCCCCATCGCCGGCCACCGCCAGGTTGCCCGGATGGGGATCGGCATGGAAGAAGCCGAAACGCACCAGCTGCTGGAGGTAGCTGGCGGCGCCTCGCTCGGCCACGGCGGCCGGATCGATCCCAGCCTGCAGCAGGGCGCCGCGATCGGTGATCTTGATGCCGGGCACGTAATCGAGGCAGAGCACCCGGCGGGAGCTGAGCTCCCAGATCACCGCCGGAATGCGGATGGCGGGATCGTCGTAGAACTGCTGGCGGAACCGGGCCGCATGCTCCGCCTCCAGCCGGAAATCCAGCTCGCGCAGCAGCACCCGGCGGCATTCCTTGGCGATCGCCAACCAGTCGCGCCCCTGCCCCCAGCGGGGATGGCGCTGCACCGCTGCCGCCACCTGCTGCAGCACCTCGAGATCCAGCCGGAACAACCGCTCCAGCCCGGGCCGCTGCACCTTGAACACCACCTGGCGGCCGCTGCGCAGGCTGGCGCGGTGCACCTGGGCCAGGCTGGCGGAGCCGAGCGGCTCCACCGCCAGATCGATGATCTCCGCCCGGCGTTCGCCCAGCTCCTCCTCCAGGATCGACTGCACCACCTCGAACGGGAAGGCGGGCACCCGGTCCTGGAGATGGGCCAGCTCCTCCACCACATCGGCGGGCAGCACATCGGGCCGGGCGGAAAGCAGCTGGCCGAGCTTGATGAAGGCCGAGCCCAGCTCAAGGAACTGCTGGGTGAGCCAGCGGGCGCGGCGGCGCTGGCGAGCGGCCAGGCGTTCGGGGGTGAAGCCGCCTGGATAGGTCCAGCGGCGGGCATCCCACCAGAGGCCGCCCGCCAACTGAAGTGCCAACCGCCAGATGCGCAGCGAACGCCAGAGACGCGATCGGCCGGGAAGGGCGAATGCCCCCATCAACCCTGCCTCTGGGGCGGTTGCTCCAGCTGGCGGGCCAGCTGTGCCACCCGGGCCCGCAGGGCATCGATCTGGTCCTGGGGATCGGAGCTCGGTGGCCAGGGCCGGGCCTGCCGGTCAGCGGCCGGAGCGGAGGAGCCCCCGGTCCAGGAGGAGAAGGGGCGGAGCGGGGAGCTGGCGCTGGAGCCGGAGCTGGCGTTGGCGCTGGTGCTGGAGCCGCGAGCCGCGGGCTCCTCCCGTTCCAGCCGTTGGGCCTCCTGCTCCACCTCCTCCCAGAACAGGCTGAATTCCTGCTGCAGGCGGCCCGGCGCATCCTGGGCGAGCACGGCTAGTTCGGCGGCGGTATCAGCCAGGCCGCTGCCGATGCGGGCGGCGAGACGATTCAGGGCCGCCTGGACAAGAGATTGCGGCGCGCGCATGGGGGAGCCGGAGCACTGCCCGATCTGTGGCAGATCAGGGCTGGGTTGGGGGCTCCGGCGGCACAACCGGCGCGGTGGCCTGCGGGTCGGGCTGGGGTACGGGAGGCGGGGGCGAAAGCAGCGGCGAGTCGATCGGGGGCTCCGGCGCGGCCGCAGGAGCCGCAGGGGCCTGCAGCTCCTCCAGCCGCGCCCGCTCGTCATCCCGCTGACGGCGGTCGCTCTCCTCGGTGTTGCGCTGCTCGATCTCGGCCTCGCGACGGGCCTGCTCCTTGTCTTCCCGGGCCCGCCGGCGCTCCTGCTCGATCTGCTCAAGGTCGGCGCGGACGGAGGGGGACGAGGCGCCACTGCGCTTGCGCAGCTCCTCCAGGCTGGTGCCAGGGAAGGCCTTCACCCCGAACTGCTGATTGCCCCCGAGCCCCCTGCCATCGCCGAAATGAAGCAGGGAGAACCGGTGCACCAGCCCATAGCCGAGGCCGAAGCAGAGACCGAGCACCAGAGCCCTGCGCCGCCCGGACCCGGCGAAGCGGGGAGAGGGGGTGCCGCTGCGGCGGCGGGAGCGCGAGGACGGCTGCGTCACAGGCAGAGCTTCAGGGGCAGCGAAGTGGTGCCATCTTGCCGTGGGCCGCAAACCCCGCCATGAACCTCCCCCTCCTGCTCGCCCTCGGGCTGCCCCTGCTGCTACTGGTGCTCGCCACCGAGCTGCTGATCCGCAACGGCCAGCACCTGCCTGCGGCCCTGCAACCCCTGGCGGCGAATCGCGGTCGTCTGGTGGCCACGCTCTGGGGCACGATCCTGCTGCTGAGCCTGCTGCGCCACCTTCTGCACCGCTGAATCAACGCCAATCAGCGCGAAAGCACCCCAGGGGTTGCTCTTTCCAGTGGTTGAGGGTTGGCGCCCGTTCAGAACTGCTTTTCCAAAGCATCTGCAACAACTGCCTGAATCTTCTTCCCAAGATCCTCTCTCGACCACTCCTCAGAAATCATCTCGGTCTGCTGGAGCACCAACTCAATCGCTGCTGCTTCCTGATCAGGCGGATACTTGTAGCGTTTGAGTAGCGCCTTGATCATCGTTCGTAGTCGTGCCCGAACATTTTCTTTGTATTGCCAATCGATGCTGAGGTTGCCCCGAAGTTTTTCTGCCAGTTCCCGTGCCATCTTCATCAGCACCTCATCGCCCATCAGATCATGTGCTGACTGGTTGTTTGCCAGGGCGTCGTAGAAGGCAACCTCAGCAACCGACAACCCCATTGCCTCGATTTTTTCTGCCTCATCACGGAACTGCTTTGCCATCGCAATCAGTTCTTCGATCACCTGTGCCGCTTCAATAGAGCGGTTGGCATATTTGTTCAGGGATGCCTGGAGCAGTTCGCTGAAACGCTTCTGCTTCACCACATTGGTCTTGAAGCGTGTCTGAACTTCCTCCCTCAGCAACCGCTGGAGCAGTTCAACCGCCAGGTTCTTCTGAGGGATTTTGCTGACTTCCGCCAGGAATTGATCTGACAAAATGCTGATGTCTGGTTTTTCAAGACCCGCCACCTTGAAGACATCAGTAATTCCATCTGCAATCAGGGCATCAGAGAGCAGTTGGCGCAACTCAAAATCAACATTTCTAGGGGCACTACCATCCCCACCTACTCCATCACCCTTGATCAATGGCGCTCGGATCGCTTGAAGGAAGGTGACCTCAGGATCGAGTGCCATCGCTTCATCAAGCGTTCCGCATAAGGCAAACGCTTTCGTCATCGCCAGCACGGTGTCGCAGTATCGCTTCTTGCCTTCTGGTAGTTCAAGGATGTGATCCAGGCAGTCGGGCATCAGCGCCATTGCTGTCTTGGGATCCCTGAACCCACTCCAGTCGATGGGGTGGAGCAGGTCACGGGCAACCTGGAGTTTCTCCTTGAGAATCCTTAGCGCCTCACTGGTATCAATCGTTGGAGCACCCTTGCCCTTCGATGCGGTGTAGGTCGCCAGTGCTTCCTTGAGTTGGGGGGCAATGCCGATGTAATCGACCACCAGACCGCCTGGTTTGTCCTTGAAGACCCTGTTCACACGGGCAATCGCCTGCGCCAGGTTCGCCCCCTTCATCGGTTTATCCACATACATCGTCGCCAGACAGGGGGCATCAAATCCTGTCAACCACATATCCCGCACCAACACGATCTTGAGCGGGTCGGCAGGATCCTTGAACCGTTTCTCCAGATCTTTCTTCTGCTGCTTGGTGGTGTGGTGGGGTTGGAGATATTGCTCATCCGATGCCGATGCCGTCATCACCACCTTGATGGCACCTTTCTTCGGGTCGTCATCGTGCCAATCAGGTCGCAGAGCAACGATTGCCTCATAGAGGCGAGCACAGATATCCCTGCTCATCGCCACCACCATCGCTTTGCCTGGTTGGGTGCGTGAGCGTTGCTCAAAGTGGGCAATCAAATCTGCTGCCACCTGCTTCAGGCGTGGTTCAGCGCCCACCAGTGCTTCCAGTGCTGCCCACCTGCTCTTTGCCCGCTCGGCAGCAGGGATGTCGTCTTCATCTGAGAAGAGGTCATCCACCTGCTCATCCACCTGGGGCAGCAGTGGTTCCTTGAGCGCCAGTTTTGCCAGGCGTGACTCATAGAAAATCGGCACCGTGGCACCGTCCTCGACTGCCTGTTGAATGTCGTAGACAGAGATGTATATACCAAAGACCGCCTGGGTGTCACGGTCGTCTTGGGAGATGGGGGTGCCCGTAAAGGCAAGGAAGGTCGCCTGGGGCAGAGCATCCCTGAGCGCCTTTGCCAACCCGTATTTGATCTCCCCTGTCTTGGTGTCAAAGCGACCCTTGAACCCGTATTGGGTGCGGTGCGCCTCGTCGCAGATCACCACGATGTTGTGGCGCTCGCTAAGGGCAGGGAACGTGTCTTCCCCTTCCTCGGTGGCGAACTTCTGAATGGTGGTGAAGATGATGCCGCCGCTGGGTCGGTTGCCCAGTAGTTCCCTGAGTTCTTGGCGACTGTCTGCCTGCCTGGGGGATTCGCCCAGCAGATCACCCGCTCCAGCAAAGACCCCGAACAGTTGCCCATCCAGGTCTTGGCGGTCGGTGACCATTACCAGGGTGGGGTTCTCCAGTCGTGGGTCGGTGAGCAACTTGCCCGCCAGACACGCCATCTCGATGCTCTTGCCAGCACCCTGGGTGTGCCAGACAACGCCACCCTTCTTGTCACCATCGGGTCTGCTTGCTGTGACCACGCTTTCCACTGCTGCTCTTACGGCGTGGAACTGGTGGTAGGCAGCGATCTTTTTGATGATCTGCCCGTCTTCTTCAAACAGACAGAAGGAGCGAACGAACTCCAGCAGTCGCCCCTGGTCGAACATCCCTCGCACCAGGGTCTCTAGGTCACGGTGAGCACCCAGCGGATCGCGGTCGTTCTCCCCTGAGATGGTGCGCCAGCGCAGGAATCGCTCCTGATCGGCGCTCAGTGATCCCACCCGTGCCTGGATGCCATCACTAATGACCAGCAGCACGTTGGGCGTGAACAGGTCGGGGATGTCT
>JBKDOV010000085.1:0-15000 GCA_046342815.1 Cyanobacteriota bacterium | reverse complement strand
CCTCGATCACCTTCGCTCCTGGCGCACTCACCGCTTCCCTGATCGTCGATCCCATCGCCGATTCCTCCGTAGAAGCCGACGAAACCGTCTCCCTTTCCCTCCTCCCAGGCAGCGGTTATCTCCTCTCCTCCGCTCTACCCGTCACCGGCACCATCACCAACGACGATCTGCCGCCCAAGCTGCTCTTCACAGCCGGCATCGACACCCTCACAGGCACCTCCAGCAGCGACACCTTCCAACTCGTGAACCTCAAGGACGCGCTGCTGGGCAGCGGCACCCCGGACAAGATCCTGGGGCTGCAGGCCGGGGTGGATCGCATCGATACGCCCCTGCCGCGCACGACGGCGATCTCGCCACGCCAGCTGGGTGCGGTAACGGCCCTCACGAGCACAGCGATCGCCTCGGTGCTGACCACCAGGCAATTTCCCAAAGACGGCGCCGCCACCTTCACCTTCGGCTCAGGCAGCTCGCTCCGCACCTTCCTCGCCCTCAACGACGCCAGCTCAGGCTTCGTGGCCAGCAACGATGCCGTGATCGAGATCACCGGCTACAGCGGCAGCCTCGGCGCCCTCGCCATCCTCTGAATCACATCCCCGGCTCGCCCCGCAGGCTCACATCCCCGTGATGCAGTAGCCGCCGTCCACATAGATCACCTGGCCGGTGATGCCGGAAGCCAGGGGGCTGGCCAGGAAGGCCGCCGTGCCGCCCACTTCCTCCTGGGTCACGGTGCGGCGCAGGGGGGCCTTCTCCTCCACGTTGTGGATCATGTCGAGGATGCCGCCGATCGCACTGCTGGCCAGGGTGCGGATCGGACCGGCGCTGATCGCGTTCACCCGCACCTGCTTCTCAGGGCCCAGTTCGGCGGCCAGGTAACGCACCGAGGCCTCCAGTGCCGCCTTGGCCACGCCCATCACGTTGTAGTTGGGGATGGCGCGCTCGGCCCCCAGGTAGCTGAGGGTGATCACGCTGGCGCCTTCGTTGAACAGCGGTTTGGCGTAGCGGCACAGCGGGGCCAGCGAATAGGCGCTCACCTCCAGGGCGCGGGCGAAGCCCTCGGGGCTGATGGCGGAGTAGTCGCCGATCAGTTCCTCCTTGCCGGCGAAGGCCAGGCAGTGCACCAGCACATCGATCGAGCCCCACTGCTCCTTGACCCGCCCGAACACCGCCTCGATCTGGGCCGGGTCCTGCACGTTGAGGGGTTCGAACAGGGTGGGGTTCAACGGGGCGGTGAGATCGCGCACCTTGCCCTCGAAGCGCCCCTTCTCATCCGGCAGGTAGGTGACCCCCAGCTCGCAGCCGGCGGCATGGAGCTGCTGGGCGATGCCCCAGGCGATCGACTTGTTGTTGGCGATGCCGGTGACCAGGGCCTTCTTGCCGCGCAGATCGAGAAGCATGGGGGGAGCCGGCGAAGGAGCGGAGGAATCGGGCGATTCTCCCGCAGCGGCTGTCGCGGCCCGGCGGGGCCTGGCGAGGGCTCAGCTGGGGGAGGCTGCCAGCAGCGAGCGGCGAAAGCCCTCCAGCTCCACCTGCAGATCCAGGGCCAGGTCGTGGAGTTGTTCGGGGGTGGCAGCTGCCATGACGAAAGTGCCGACCTCTCAGAACAGCCGCTGGGCCCGCTGGCGGATGCGCCCCTGCCAGTGGGGGTCCAGATCCTCAAGCCGCACCAGATCGATCGCGATCCCGGTTTCCCCGGCGGCGGCCAGTGCCGCGTCCACCTGCCGTTCCGCCAGAGCCAGGGCGGCGATCTGCGCCGCTGCGGGCAGCCCCGCCAGCGCCAGATCCAGATCGGAATGGCGGCGAAAGCCCTGGGGCGTGGCCGCCGAGCCGAACAGCCACATCGCCTCCGGCTCGGGCCACTGCTGTTTCAAGGCGCCAGCCACCTCACCTGCGGCGGCCTGCAAAAGCTGGCGGCGGCGCTCCAGGGCTTCGGCCTCCTCGGCCCACTGCTGCCGCAGCACCACGTGATGGGGATCGAGAGTGGCCATCGGCTCTGGCTAGGGGTGCCGGGCTGAGCCATCGTGCAGCTGCCCCCGCCGTGGCCGGTCCGCCGATGAGCTCTCCCGGATGACCTCTCCCGCAACTCCCGCCTTCCGCGGCGGACGCCGGGCGGCCGAGGCGCGCCTGGCCGCCATCGATCCGGCCCGCTACGGCGCCAGCCGCAACCACCTCGACGGTGCCGTCACCCGCCTCTCGCCCTACATCCGCCATGGGGTGCTGACGCTGGCGGAGGTGCGCGAAGCGGTGTTTGAGCGGTTGCGGGAAAACGAAGCGCCGCCGCCGGTGGTGCAGGGGAATCTGTTCGGCGATGCCGCCGGCAGTGCGGGCGGCTGGAGCACCGGCCAGCGCCGCGCCGGCGAGAAACTGATCGCCGAGCTCGGCTGGCGCGATTACTGGCAGCGGCTCTGGCGCCAGCTGGGCGACGGCATCTGGCACGACCGCGAACCACTCAAGACCGGCCACCCCGCCGCTGCCTACGCGCCGGAGCTGCCCGCCGACCTGGCCGCAGCCAGTACCGGACTGGCCTGCATCGATGGCTTCGCCACCGACCTGATGGAGTCGGGCTGGCTGCACAACCATGCCCGGATGTGGCTGGCGGCCTACATGTTGCACTGGCGAAGGGTGCGCTGGCAGGTGGGGGCCCGCTGGTTTCTGCGCCACCTGCTCGACGGCGATCCGGCCAGCAACAACCTCAGCTGGCAATGGGTCGCCAGCAGCTTCAGCCACAAGCCCTACTTCTTCAACCGCGCCAACCTGGAGCGCTTCAGCAGTGGCCGCTACTGCGCCCGCTGCCCGGCCGCCGGGCGGGGCGGGGCGGCGGCGGTGGGGGGCTGTCCGTTCGAGGCCAGCTATGAGGCGCTGCAGGAGCGACTGTTCCGGCCGCAGGCTGCCAACGCCGGGGCCGGGGAGAACGCCAGGGCTGCGCAGGCGCCACCGGCAGCGCCACCTCCGCCTTCGGCACCCCAGCCCCTGCGGCGCCCGCTCATCTGGGTGCATGGCGAGGCGCTGGGCCCCGCCAATCCGGCCCTGCGGACCCATCCCGAGGCGCCGGCGCTGTTCGTGTTCGACGCCGAGCTGATCGAGGGCCGCACCGCCACCACCGGCGGCGAGCCGCTGGCGCCCGGCCGGCTGCACTTCCTGCGCGAATGCCTGGCCGAGCTGCCGGTGACGGTGCGCGAGGGCGACGTGGCCAGCGAACTGCTGGCGGCAGCGGCCGCCGCAGGCGCCGATGGGATCGTCACCAGCCAGGCGGTGGACCCGCGCTTCGGCGTGATCGCCAACCGGCTGGCGGCGGCGCTGCCGCTGCAACTGCTGGAGCCCGAACCATTTGTGGACCTCCCCCTGACGGGAGCCGGCACGCCGGACCTGCGGCGCTTCTCGCGCTACTGGCGCCGGGCCGAACCGCTGGTGTGGGGGGCGCCCTGATGTCCTCCTTCAAGAGCCTGGAGTTCGACACCTGGCAGCGCGGCGCCGCCGCCTACGACCGGCTGTTCGGCACGGTGACCCGCGCTGCGATCGCGCCGCTGCTCGATGCCCTGGCGATCAGCCCGGGCCAGCGGTTTCTCGACATCTGCTGCGGCACCGGCCACGCCGCAGCCGCGGCCCTGGAGCGGGGCGCGGCGGTCTGGGGCGTCGATCTGGCGCCCGCGATGGTCGAGCGGGCCCGCCGCCAGGCTCCAGGCGGGGAGTTCCAGGTCGGTGATGCCGAGGCGCTCCCATTCGAGGACGATCGCTTCGATGCCGCCGGCTGCTGGTTCGGCCTCAACCACCTGCCCGATCAGGAGCGGGCGCTGGCCGAGGCCTGGCGCGTGCTGCGGCCCGGCGGCCTCTATGGCTTCACGATCTGGTGCCCGCCGGGGGCCTCGAAATTCCACGAGCTGGTGCAGGAGGCGATCCGCGCCCACGGCCGGGTCGACCTGCCCGCGCCCGTCGATGCGCCCCGCCTGCGCTTCGGCGAACCGGAGCTCTGCGTTGAAGTGCTGCGGGCGGCGGGCTTCGAGCAGCCGGAGGTGCACCAACTGCCGCTGGCCTTCGCGCTCGACTCCCCCCACACCGTGCTGGAGCTGGCCGCCACCTCGCCGCGGGTGTCGCGGCTGCTGGCCCTCCAGAGCGCCGATGACCGCCACCGCATCGAGGCGGCCATCGGCGAAGGGGCGCTGGCTTATCGCCGCGGCGATCACATCCACCTGCCGATCCCGGCCCTGCTGACGCTGGGGCGCAAGCCGGCATGAGCGGCTGCCTACCCTGCGGCAGCGACTCCCGCGCCATGGCCGCAGCCGCCGCTGTCTGCCTGCACCCTTCCCCCTGGCGGCTGCAGGACCTCCCCTTCGGACTCACCAGCGAGTCGGCGGTCTGCGGGTCCGCCGACCCTCCGCTACCCGGCCTGCTGCGCATCGATCGCCGCGACGGCCTGAGCGCGCCTGTGCTCGCGGAGCTGGCCGCCAGCCTTTCCGCCCCGGAACGCCGCCACCACGACGCCCTGCGCCGCCCGGACGACCGCGAGCGCTTCCTGCTCGGTCGCGGCGGCCTGCGGCGGCTGCTGGCGGCCTGGCTGGCGATCGACCCCGCCGCCGTGGCGCTCGAGACCGGCCCCTACGGCAAGCCCCACTGCCCCGGCGGCCCGCAGTTCAACCTCAGCCATGCCGGCGATCTGATCCTGCTGGCCGTGCACCCCAACCTCCCGGTGGGGGTGGATGTGGAGCGGCTGCGGCCCGACCTGCACTGGCGGCCTCTGGCCCGAAGGGTGCTGCCGGCGGCGGAATGTGCGGCCCTGGAGGCGGGGGAGGCAGACGCCGCGGCGGCCTTCCTGGCGGCCTGGTGCAGGCTGGAGGCGCGGCTCAAGGCCCGGGGCGAGGGCCTGGCCGGCCTGGCGCGCCTGCGGACTGAGGCCGAAGCCGAGGCTGGGGCCGGGGCCGGGGCCGGGGCCGGGGCCGGGGCCGGGGCCGGGGCCGAAGAAGTGGAGCAGGTCTGGGATGTGGCCGTGCCCGATGGCTACCGGGCCGCCGTGGCGCTCAGGGCCCGTCCGGCGGACGCGGGGGTTCCTCGTTCTGAAAATCCTCCGGCGTGAGCGGCTGACCCAACAGCTGCTTCTCGGCCCGCAGCACCGCCTTGGGGTTGCTCAGCAGGTCGCGCTCCTCCCAGGCCGGGTACTCCGGCGCTACCACCTGATCGGCCCGCCGCGGCGGCGGCAGCCATTCGAACCGCCGCTCGGGCGCCCGCAGCCGGCAGAGGGCCTCCAGCTCGCGGCGCAGGGCCCAGCGCACCGCGCCGTGATCGAGGGCCGCGAAAAACTCCTCCCGCCCAGCCCGCCCCCCTGACACCGGGGCCTTGCCATTGCCCCCCCGCAGTCGGGCCGCATCCGGCCGCCAGCGGGGGCGGCAGACCCCCGGACTGGTGGTATCGGTGAGCAGCCAGAGGTGCAGGCCTTCCCCGCCAGGGCGGCTGACCACCGCCAGGCCGTCGTGGGGCTGCTGGCGCGGCAGCGGATACACCCGCCAGCTGGCCCGGCGCTCAGCCGGCACGCACCCTGCAAGCAGCACCAGGGCGAGCCAGGCGCAGGGCAGACGGGAAAGCAGGCGCACGAACGGAACGGGGGATCGATTCCGTGGCCATGATCCATGGCCGATGCAACCGCCGACGACCCGGCGCCCCGGTTTCATGGCCCTCACCCCCTCGACGATGCTGCCGCTGGGCACCCCCCTGCCGCTGGAAACCCTGCTGCAGCAGCTGACCCCCGTGCACGGCGGCCCGCTGCGGGCCGAGCAGCTCAGCGGGCGGCCGGTGCTGGTGCTGTTCCTCTGCCCCCACTGCCCGTTCGTGAAGCACATCGAACCGGAGATCGACCGGCTCCAGGCCGACCTCGGCGATCGGGCCGCCCTGGTGGGCATCTGCAGCAACAGCACCCTCACCCATCCGCAGGATGGACCGGAAGGCATGGCACAGCAGGCCCGCAGCCGCGGCTGGACCTTCCCCTACCTGGCCGATCCCGATCAGACGGTGGCCCGGGCGTTCCGCGCCGCCTGCACCCCCGATCCGTTCCTGTTCGACCGCGACGGCCGCCTCGCCTACCGGGGACAGCTCGACGGCAGCCGCCCCGGTAACGCAGTGCCCCTCGACGGCCGCGATCTGCGGGCCGCGCTCGAGGCCCTGCTGGCGGGGAGGCCCGTGGAAGGCGAGCAGATCCCCTCGATCGGCTGCAACATCAAGTGGCACCCCGGTAACAGCCCCGACTGGGCCTGATCGGGAGGGGGGCTTAAGGTTGCCGCCATGCAAGTGCCACCCTTCAGCCTGACCGAGCAGCTGCGGGAGCTCGGGGATGACCTCGACGACGCCGTTCTGCAGGTGCTGCGCAGCGGTCAGTACATCGGCGGCGCCACGATCGCCAGCTTCGAGGCCGCCTTCGCCACCGCCTGCGGCGTTCCCCACGCGATCGGCTGCAACAGCGGCACCGATGCCCTGATCCTCGCCCTGCGCGGCCTCGGCATCGGCCCCGGCGATGAGGTGATCACCTCCTCCTTCAGCTTCTTCGCCACCGCCGAAGCGATCAGCGCCGTGGGCGCCACGCCGGTGTTCGTGGACGTGGAGCCCGACACCTACCTGATCGACCTCGACCTGATCGAGTCCGCGATCACGCCGGTCACCCGGGCCCTGCTGCCGGTGCACCTGTTCGGCCGACCGGTGGACATGGAGCGGATCAACGCCATCGCCGCCGCCCACGGCCTGCTGGTGATCGAGGACTGCGCCCAGGCCACCGGGGCCAGCTGGGCCGACCGCCCCGTGGGCAGCTGGGGCGACGCCGGCTGCTTCAGCTTCTTCCCCACCAAGAACCTCGGGGCCGCCGGTGATGGCGGCGCCGTGGTCTGCCGCGACGAGGAACTGGCCCAGCGGATCCGGGAACTGGCCGTACACGGCATGCCCCGCCGCTACCTGCACACCAACCTCGGCTACAACAGCCGGCTCGATGCCCTGCAGGCGGCGGTGCTGGGGGTGAAACTTCCCCACCTCGGCCGCTGGGTGGACCGCCGCCGCGCCATCGCCCAGCGCTATCTGGCCGAACTGGCCGATCTGGCCGGCATCCACCTGGCCGATGCCGGCCCCGCCGGCCACAGCTGGAACCAGTTCGTGGTGCGCGTGCCCCAGTGCCCCAGCGGCACCAATGCCTGCGCCGGCCGCTGCACCCCCGCCGCCGACAGCGCCAGCTACGGCCTGCCGGAAGCCTGCTGCCGCGACTGGCTGAAGCTGCAGCTCCAGGAAGCGGGCGTTTACACGATCATCTATTACCCGATCCCGATCCATCGCCAGCCGGCCTACGCCTCTCTCGGGTATGGCCCCGGCAGCCTGCCCACCACCGAACGGCTCTGCGCCGAAGTGCTCAGCCTGCCGATCTTCCCGGAACTCGAAGCCGAGCAGCAGGACCAGGTGATCCGCACGCTGCGCCGGCTGCTGGCCCCCGCCGCGGAGGTGTCGTCCTCAGAAATCACGCCCTCGCAGGGCCTGCCCGTGGCCGCCAGCGCCCTCACCCCCTGAGGGTCCCAGGCCGGGTCAGGCCGCCGGCTTCGGCAGGCTGGCGTACAGGGCCTTGAACCGGGCCTGCTGCTGCCGATGGTTCACGATCGGCGCCGGATAGCCGCGGCGCTCCAGCGGGGCGATCTCGCCGCTGATCAGATCGGCGGTGGCCACATGGGCCAGCTCCGGCAACCAGCGGCGGATGTAGGTGGCCTGGGGATCGAATTTGAGCGCCTGGGTGGCGGGATTGAAGATGCGCAGCGGCTTCGGGTCCATGCCGCTGCTGGCGCTCCACTGCCAGCCGCCGTTGTTGGCGGCCAGATCCCCATCCACCAGCTGGGCCATGAAGGCCCGTTCGCCGTGGCGCCAGTCCACGATCAGATCCTTCACCAGATACGAGGCCACGATCATCCGGCAGCGGTTGTGCATCCAGCCGCTTTCGTTCAGCTGACGCATCGCGGCATCCACGATCGGCATGCCGGTGAGCCCCTGGCGCCAGGCCTCGAGGCGCTGCGGATCGTTCTCCCAGGGGAAGTGCCGCCACTGGGGCCGGTAGGGCCCCTCCGCCAGTTCGGGGAAATGGAACAGGGCCTGCTGGTAGAACTCGCGCCAGGCCAGCTCCTGTTCCCACACGGAGATCGAGCCGAGCGCCTCCTCACTGCGGGCCAGCTCCCGGGCCGCCGCCGCCGCCGCCCAGGCCTGCCGCGGGCTGAGGGTGCCGAACTTAAGGGCGGCGCTGAGGGCCGAGGTGCCCTCCTCGCCGGGGAAATTGCGGCCGGGCTCGTAGGCCAGCAGGGGGGCACTGCGCCCCAGGCCCTCGCAGAACGCCTCCAGCCGGGCGGCGGCCGCCGCCTCGCCGGGAAGGCAGGGGCAGAGCGAAACCCCTGCGAACGTCGGCCCCAGCGCCGAGACCGGTGGCACGGCCTCCAGGCGCGGCAGTGCCTGCCAGGCAGCCAGGGCCTCGGCGGAGAAGGATGGCGGCTCGATATCCACCAGGGAGGAGGGGGCCGGCACCGGCGCCAGGCCACCGGCACTGGCCGCCCCCCGCTGCGCCCGGGCTTCCACCTGGCCGCGCCAGTTGCGCAGGAACGGACCGTAGACGCGATAGGGATCGCCGCTGCCGGTGCGCAGCGCCTCCGGCGCCACCAGCAGCTGGTCCCAGTCCACCAGCACGCGCCGGCCTTCGGCCTGCAACGCCGCCGACACCCGGCGGTCACGCTCCCTCCCGTAGGGCTCCACATCGCGGTTCCAGGCCACCACGCCGGCGCCGAGGGCCCCGGCCAACCGCGGCAGCAGCAGCGCCGGATCCCCCTGCAGCAGCACCAGCCGGCTGCCGGCCCGCCGCCAGCTCTCCTCCAGTTCGGCCAGGCTCTCGCGCAGGAACCACAGCCTGGCCGGCGCCAGATCCGGGGCCGCCAGCAGGGCCGGATCGAGCACGAACACCCCGGTCACGGCCGGGGTGGCAGCGGCGGCGGCGGCCAGTCCGAGGTTGTCGGAAAGGCGCAGGTCGCGGCGATGCCAGAACAACCAGCGGTCGGGGGACATGGGGCGAAACCTCAGAAAGCGAGCAGCTGCCTGGCCCGGAACCAGGCGGTGATGCTCTTGCCATCCAGGGGCTCATCTCCGCTGGCGATCAACGCATCCAGCTCGGCGGGCTGCATCAGCAGCACCTCCATGTCTTCGTCCTCATCCCCCGGTGGCCGCTCGTCCAGCAGGGTGAGGCCGCGGGCCAGGAACAGGTGGATCACTTCGTCGGAATAGCCGGGGCAGGGCACCATGGCCCCGAGCGGATCCCAGCGACTGGCGCCGTAGCCCGTTTCCTCCTGCAGCTCCCGCTCCATCGTGGTGAGCGGGTCCTCGCCTTCATCCAGGGTGCCGGCCGGAAACTCCAGCAGGCGGGCGGCCACGGCGAAGCGGTACTGGCGCAGGATCACCACCCGGCCGTCGTCGAGCACTGGCACCGCCAGCGAAGCGCCGGGGTGGCGGATGATGCCGAAGGTGCCCTCCAGGCCGATCGGCAGCACCACCCGATTGACCTCGAAGCGCAGCTTGCGGGCATCGAGAGAGGCCGTGGTTTCGAGGAGGCGGGAAGGCTCGGGGGGCGGCAGAGGCGCCATCGGAAGGGGGCAGCGGCAGACGGGGCCAGCATGGCCTACTCCGGCCAACCGGATCGTGGCGGCAACCGCTGGGGCGGAGCTTCCCCCAACCGCGGCAGCAGGGCCTCCAGCAGCGCGGCACAGCCCGAATCCTGCTGCGGCGGCACCAGGTCGGCCTGGATCGCCGCCAGGGGAGCCAGCACGAAACTGCGCTCCCGCAGGCGCGGATGGGGAAGCTCCAGCTCCGGGCCAGCCTGCCGCCGCTCACCGCACCAGAGCAGATCGAGATCCAGGGTGCGCGGCCCCCAGTGCTCATGGCGCTGGCGCCCGAAGCGACCCTCCAGCTGCTGCAGGCAACGCAACAGGGCCAGCGGCGCCTCGGGATCGGCGGCGCTCAGTGGCAGCGGCGTCCGGCCTGGCAGCGTGCACAGCAGCGCCGCATTCAGGTAGTCGGGCTGGCCGGGAGGCCCGCCCACCGGCTCGGTGCGGAAGATCGGGGACCAGCGGCAGAGCGGCGCCAGCTCCGGCGGGGCAGGCCCGCCAGCAGGCCGGCACCACCAGGCCTGAAGTGCCTGCTCCAGCAGGGGGCGCACGGCGATCAGGGTGGCCAGGGGATCGCCGAGGTTGGCGCCGAGGGCGATGGCGATCGATTCGCAGGCCATCGGCCGGCACCACGGGAACGGATCCACCCTGACAGCCAGAGCCGATCAGCTACGCACGACGGGCAAGCAGCGCTGGGGGAATCAGCGAGGGCGGCAGGGAAAGGAAGAAGAGGTAGGTGAGCTGGAAAAAAAGCAGCCAGTTCGCCAGTTCATCCAGGCCGAAAGCCCACCGATCCCCGCCGGGCAACATGGAAATCCAGCCAGAGATCATCAGGGACCATTGCGAATAAAAGATCAAAAACAGGGCGAAGAACGAGCAGAATCTCAGTACCCGTGCTCTCCCAGCCGCCACCCAGGCCACCAGCTGCGGAATGACGAAGACCAGAAAGATCAGGCGGTAATCCCAGTTATTCGACAACAGGAACGTGCCCATATAGATCGCACTTCCCACCCGGAAGCAGTCCATGGAAAGGCCACCTTCCTGCCGCCCTTTGCCCCCATCCAGGACCTCCTGCCGGACCCGCCCAGGGGCCAGGCTGGCCATCCCCACGAGACAACCGGCAATCACCATCGCCGCCAGACGGACGAACACAGACAGAAAAGGTGCCAGGAACTGAGCCCTCTCCGCATAACGCGTCAGAAAAACATTGGCGCCATAACTCATATAATTGGCCTGCGGAGTTGCCGCCAGCACCAGCCGCAATTCCGGCAGCATCAGCACCAGATACACAGCTACAAATACCATCGCCACAAGAACGACAGACCTGGCCACCCTCCCGCGATACCTGGCCAGGTAGACAAGCGCAAAAACGGGATAGATCTTCATCACAAAGGCCCCCAGGACTCCGCCCAGAGGCCACCAGAGGGATCGCCGTGCCAGAACAACCGATACAGCAAGCACCACAAACACGATCAGATCAATATTCGCCCTCTCCATCGCCAGCAGCGAGGCCGGTGATGCCACGGCTACCATCACCGAGGCCAGGGTCCCCAGATTGGCTCCGGGCAGGATCAGCACCACCGCACCCAGATAGGCAACGATCATGGCGATCCCGAGGCCGAACGTATGGGAAGGGTTCAGGCCCAACAGATAGAGCCATTGCCACACCCGCGGATAATTGAGCGGGCGACCCCAGGGATCCGCAGGATTCTGGAGCAATGGATCCAGCCCCTGGCGCACCGCCTCGGCCCCATGGGTAAGGGCAGCGAGATCGGCGAAACGAGGAACAAGATAGGGAATATGCCACATGCGCAACATGCCATTGAAGCCATTGAAGCCAATGACAACAGCAAAAAATATGGCTATCAGCAGCACCGAAAGCAGTGCTTGAATTCGTGAATTCATGCACCTTCCTCGCAAAACTTGCAGGCGTCTTGTGAATTGATATTAGGCTGCTTCCATCACCACCACACCCCTGCGATGGCTGTGCTGCCGCGCCTCGAGGAACTCGCTGCGGAGCTCACAACCTGGCGGCGCGATCTGCACGCCCATCCGGAAATGGCCTTCCAGGAGGAGCGCACCGCCGATTTCGTGGCTCAGCAGCTGGCCTCCTTCGGCATCGAGGTACACCGGGGTCTGGCCGGCACGGGGGTGGTGGGGGTGCTGCAGGCAGGGGCGGGCGGCGGGCGGATCGGCCTGCGCGCCGACATGGATGCCCTGCCGCTGCAGGAGGGCAACGACTTCCCCCACCGCTCCCGCCACGAGGGCTGCATGCATGCCTGCGGCCATGACGGCCACACCACGATGCTGCTCGGTGCGGCCCGGGTGCTGGCCGAACGGCGCAACTTCCAGGGCACGGTGGTGTTCATCTTCCAGCCGGCCGAGGAACACGAAGGCGGGGGCCGGGTGATGGTGGAGCAAGGCCTGTTCGAACGGTTCCCGGTGGATGCCGTCTATGGCCTGCACAACTGGCCGGGTCTGGAGGTGGGGCGATTCGCGGTGATGCCGGGGCCGATGATGGCCGGCTGCGACAGCTTCGAGATCGTGGTGCGCGGCCGCGGTGGCCATGCCGCCATGCCGCAGGAGGGCGTGGATCCGATCGTGGTGGGCAGCGCCATCGTCCAGGCCCTGCAGACGATCAGCAGCCGCAACCTGGCCCCGGTGGATGCCGCGGTGGTGAGTGTCACCCAGTTCCATGGCGGTGACGCCTGGAACGTGATCCCCGCGCAAGTGGTGCTGCGCGGCAGCGTTCGCTACTTCCGGCAGGAGGTGCGGCAGCTGATCCACGAGCGCCTGGAGACGATCGCCCAGGGGGTGGCCCGGGCCCATGGGGCCGAGGCGGACGTGCGGGTGATCCCGGGGTATCCGGCCACGGTCAACACCGCGCCGGAGGCGGCGGTGGCCGCCGCGGCCATGGCCGGCGTGGTGGGCGAAGCCCAGGTGAGCACCACCCTGCCGCCCACCATGGGCGCCGAGGACTTCGCCTACCTGCTGGAGGTGCGCCCCGGGGCCTACGGCTGGATCGGCAACGGTCCCGGCACCGGCGGCTGCCTGCTGCACAACCCCCTCTACGACTTCAACGACCGGATCCTGCCGATCGGAGCCAGCTACTGGGTGACGCTGGTGGAGCAGGTGCTGGCCCCGGCAGCCGGGAACAGCACCGACCAGTCCCTGGCCATATCCACCACCAGCCAGCCCCTGGCGGGAGCCTGAGCGAGGGCCTCCACCAGACGGCCGCTGCTGCGCGGCCGGGCGTCGTAGGCGTATTCCCGCCGCCCATCGGTGTGGTGCACCAGCAGACCGAGGGCGGGCCGCGGATTGGCGATCGTGGTGAACTGCAGCATCTGCAGGTCGCCATCGGAATTGCCAAAGGCGGCGATCGGCCGCCGACCGATCGCCGCCTGGATGCCCACGGGTTTGCCGGCCTTGTCGTTGAGGAACGGCCGCTCCAGGGTTTTCACCAGCACCGGCCGGCCCTGGCGCAGCTCAAAGCGGGTGTCGGCCCTGGAGCCCACCACCTGCTCGGGCGGAATGCCATAGGCCGCTTCGCTCCATACCCTCATGAAATCGCTGCCTCCGCCCGAAACGATCCAGGTGCGGAAACCATTGGCCCGCAGGTGGCACAGCAGCTCCCGCATCGGCTGATAGGTGAGCTGGTCGTAGGGCCTGCCGTAGCGGGGATGGCGCGCCGTGGCCAGCCAGTCGCGCACCGCTGCGCTGTACTCCTCCACGGTCATGCCGGTGGCCGTGAGCTCCAGCAGCCGGGCCAGCACCCGGGTCCCTGAGGCCATGAATTCCGCCGGATCCCCCCGCAGGGCAGCCTGCACCAGCGGATCCTGCGCCAGGGTGGGTTCGCGCCGCACACGGGCCCGCAGCGTGTCGAGGCTGTACTGCAGCTGAAACGGCAACGGGTTTTCCGGCCAGAGGGTGCCGTCGTTGTCGAAGGTGGCGATGCGTTCCGCCGCAGGCACGTAGTCGGGGGAACCGACGCGGGTCACCCGCTCCACCCAGGCGAGGAGCGCGCGCCGGGTGGGGCCATCGCGCCAGGAGGGCAGGGGATCCGCCGGCGGCGCCGGGATGCGGGCGGGGGCAGGGGCCGGCAGCGCAGCCAGGAGCATCAGGCCCGCAACGGCCAGAGGCTGGGCACGACGCGGCAACAGACGCAGAAACGACATCAAACGCAGGGTCGCTACAGCTCTGCAGAGCATGGCTACCTTCCGGGAAGGTGCCCCCCTTCGCTCCCTTTCCGTTCATGGCCCTGCTCGAATACAAACCAGGGGCGGCCTTCCCTGGCGTGATCGGCCGCACCGCCGATGTCTCCACCCCCGCCTGGCCGATGCCCAACCGGGCGAAGGAAGGGGCACCGAACGTGCTCTACCTCGTGCTCGATGACACGGGCTTCGGCCAGCTCGGTTGCTACGGCAGCCCGATTGCCACGCCCAACCTCGATGCCCTGGCGGCCGACGGCCTGCGCTTCAACAACATGCACACCACGGCGCTGTGCTCGCCGTCGCGCTCCTGCATGCTCAACGGCCGCAACCACCACTCCAACGGCCTGGCCTGCATCACCGAAGGTTCGATGGGGTATCCGGGCTCCAACGGCATCATCCCGTTCGAGAACGGCTTCCTTTCCGAGATCCTGCTGCAGCACGGCTACAACACCTACGCCATCGGCAAGTGGCACCTCACCCCGGCGGAGCAGACCTCGGCGGCCGGTCCCTACGACCGCTGGCCCCTGGGCCGGGGCTTCGAGCGCTTCTACGGCTTCCTGGGGGGTGACACGCACCAGTACTACCCCGAACTGGTGCAGGACAACGCCCAGGTGGAACCCCCCGCCACCCCCGAGGAGGGCTACCACCTCACCCCCGATCTGGTGGCCAAGGCGAAGGCGATGATCGCCGACGCCAAGCAGGTGGCGCCCAACAAACCCTTCTTCATGTACTTCTGCACCGGCGCCATGCATGCGCCCCACCATGTGCCGAAGGAATGGGCCGATCAATACAAAGGCAAATTCGACGGTGGCTGGGATGCCTACCGCGAACAGACCTTCGCGCGCCAGAAGGAGCTGGGCATCATCCCGCCGGACACCGTGCTGTCGCGCCACGATCCCGATGTGCCCGACTGGAATGGTCTCTCCGCCGATGAGAAGCGTCTGTACGCCCGCATGATGGAGGTGTTCGCCGGTTTTCTGGAGCACACCGACCAGCAGATCGGCCGCCTGCTTGCGTTTCTGCGCCGGCTCGATGCCCTCGACGACACGATCGTGGTGCTCGTGTCCGACAACGGCGCCAGCTCCGAGGGGGGGCCAAGCGGCATGGTGAACGTGAACATGTGGCACAACAACCTCAGCAGCACGGTG
>JBKDOV010000084.1:0-35202 GCA_046342815.1 Cyanobacteriota bacterium | reverse complement strand
GCTTCGCGTGGTGATCCACACCAGCGGCCTGCTGCACGATGACCGAATGCAACCGGAGAAAAGGCTGAGCCAGGTGCGGCGCGACTGGTTGGAGCGCAGCTTCACCGTCAACGCCTGGGGCCCGCTGCTGCTGGCCCAGGCGGTGGAGGAGCGTCTGCCCCGGGAGCTCCCCTGCCGATTCGCCAGCCTCTCCGCCCGGGTGGGAAGCATCGGCGACAACCACCTCGGGGGGTGGTACGCCTACCGCGCCGCCAAGGCCGCCCAGAACCAGCTGCTCACCACCCTCGCCCTCGAATGGAGGCGGCGGCTGCCCCAGGCCTGTGTGACCCTGTTGCACCCCGGCACCACCGCCACCGACCTCTCCGCCCCCTTCCGCGGCAGCGTGGCGCCCGAAAAGCTGTTTTCCCCCGACCGGGCGGCCAGCCAGCTGCTGGCGGTGCTGGAACGGCAGACGCCGGAGCGCAGTGGATCGTTTCTCGCCTGGGATGGCAGTGCGATCCCCTGGTGAGCCCTTCTGGCCCTCCCAGGGCCAGAGTTCAGGCGGCGGCGTGGTCCTGGAGCAGTTCGAGGGGAATCACCTCCAGGGTCGACTGCTCACAGGCCTCCAGCCGCACGGGTGGGGCCATTCCGTCGTCATGGGCCTCCAGCCAGCGGGCGGCGCAGACGCACCAGTGGTCCCCGGCCCGCAGGCCCGGGAAGTCGTAGGCGGGGGCGGGGGTGCTGAGGTCGTTGCCCTGGGCGCGGGTATAGGCGAGAAACGCTTCGGTCACCACGCAGCAGACCGTGTGGCGCCCCAGATCTGCGGGATCGGTGCGGCAGGAGCCATCGCGGAACCAGCCCGTCATCGGCTCACATCCACACGGCTGCAAGGGCTCTCCCAGAACGTTGAGCGAGGGAGCGTAGGGGGACAACACAGGGAGGGTGCGAGGGCGAAGGGTGGGAGTCTGACTGTGTAGTGGCACAAAGTGCTGCCGGGAGGTTGACGAATTCCGGGGGGGAGGCGTTAAAGGTCATTCAGCGCTACCCCCTTCATGAGCTGGGATTTCACCGAGGACGCGGCCTTCCTGGCCCTCTGCGACGCCTACAAGGAAAGCGGTGAGCCCTCCGCCGTGGAGTTCCTGGCCCATGGGGAAGGGGCCTTCCACTTCCAGGAGCTCACCCAGAACGCCGCCGGTGAGGGCGTCGATCTGAGCGACTCCGACGATCTGGAGGAGTTCCAGCAGGAAGTGATCGAGACCCTCGACGAGATGTGCAGCTGAGGGATCAGCCGTAGAAGAAGGCGATCTCCTTGGGCTTGAGCCCTTCCCAGCCGGCCGCCTGAAGCCGTTGATCCAGGGTCTGCTGATCGAAGTGCTTGGCTCCGGTCTTGACGATCCGGTTCCGCATCGATTTCTTGACGCCGCTGCGGGCCCGCTGGCTTTCCCGCTCCATCACCTCGTTGTAGAGGTCGAGCATCGGCTGAGGAATCGGGGAGCCATCCAGATCGATTCCTGAGGCAATGGCGTCATCGACGCCACCGGGACCGGCTATGGCCATGGCAGGGCAGGGGGAAGGACCCGCAAAGCCTGCCACGCCAACCCGGCCCAGCGCAGGCCCATGCGGGCCCAGCGCTCAGGCGCTGAAGTAGCGGGCCTTGGTATGCAGGGCCACAAGGGCCGTGGTGCTCTGCTCCGGTTCCAGCTGGTCGCTCTCATCCATGGTCAGCCCGATACGGTCGCCTCCGAGCCACTGCAGCTGCTGGCGGGAATCGGCCACATTCGGGCAGGCCGGATAGCCGAAGGAATAGCGGCTGCCGCGGTAGCGCTGGGCCAGCACCTCCCGCAGCTGGCTGGGCTCCTCGGCGCCGAAACCCATCTCGCGGCGGATGCGGGCATGGGTCCATTCCGCCAGGGCCTCGGCCATCTGCACGGCCAGACCATGGAAGTAGAGGTAATCGCTGTACTGGTCGCCGCGAAACAGCTCCTGGGCAAAAGCGGTGGCCCGCTCTCCCATGGTGACCGCCTGCATCGGCAGCACATCCGCTGGTTGCAGTTCGCCGCTCTGACCTTCCACAAGGTCGCGGTAGAAGTCAGCGATGCAGTAACGGTTGCCGCCGCGTTGACGGGGCAGCAGGAACCGGCCCAGTTCGGCGCCGGCGGCCGAAGCAGCCGCCTCCGCCCCCATGCCAGTGGGATCGAACAGCACCACGGCATTGCCGAGGCGGCCACAGGGGAAATAGCCGTAGGCGACGCGGGGCGTCAGCAGCCGCTCCTGCAGGCAGCGCTCGATCCAGTGGGCGAGCACCGGCTCCGCCTTGCTGGCCAGCATCTCCTCGTACTCCTGCCGGCTCTGCTGCTGGGTCTTGCGCAGCTGCCACTGGCCGGCGAACAGGGCATTGCGATCGAGGAAGGCGAACACCTCCTGCAGGTCGATCTCCTCCTCCCGCAGCAGGGCCACACCCCAAAAGGGTGGAGCCAGGGCAGGCTCCTGCGGCACCGCCTCGGAGCGGTGGTCGTTCGGCTCGACCTGGTCGGCGGATCCGGCGGCGGGGATGCCGTGCTTGGGGTCTGCGTCCGTGCTGGGGGTGGCTGCGTCGTCGGCATCGCCGGCCTCGCTCAGGCCGAGGCCGGGCGGTGGGCCATCGAGGAAGCCGCTGTGGTCATCCCAGCGTCCCGCCTTCTTCGCCTCCATCAGCGCATCCATGAAGCGAAGATCGGCGAAGGCATCCCGGCCGTAGACCACCTGGCCGAGGTAAGCCCTGCGGCAGTCGCCATGGACAAAACGGGGCGTGAGGGCGGCACCGCCAAGAATCACGGGAACGGCGATTCCTGCCTGGTTGAAGGCTTCCAGGTTGTCCTTCATGAAGGCGGTGGACTTCACCAGCAAGCCACTCATGGCAATGCAATCGGCCTGATGCTGATGCTGGGCTTCCACAATCGCCTCCACACTCTGTTTGATGCCCAGGTTGATCACCTCATAGCCGTTATTGGTGAGAATGATGTCGACAAGATTCTTGCCAATATCGTGCACATCTCCTTTTACGGTGGCGATCAGAAACTTGCCCTTGCTGCTGGATTCGCCCTCCGTTTTTTCCATGTGCGGTTCCAGGAAGGCCACCGCCGATTTCATCGTTTCAGCGCTTTGCAGCACAAACGGCAACTGCATCTGGCCCGAGCCAAATAGATCTCCCACCACCTTCATGCCATCAAGCAGGAAGGTATTGATGATCTGCAATGGCGGGTAGGTGGCCAGGGCTTCCTGAAGGGCGGGCTCAAGGCCGATCCTTTCGCCATCGATGATGTGCTGCTTGAGGCGTTCCTCCACCGGCAGATCGGCCAGGGAGGGCCCGGAGGCGCGCGCTTCGCGGGCGCTGACCCCCTCAAACAGGGAGGTGAGCACCGTGAGCGGGTCGTAGGTGCAGATCGCTCCACTGCCCTCCCCATCGAAGCGCCGTCGGTCGTAGATCAGGTCGCGGCAGACCTGCTGGTGCTCCGCCGTGATCTTGGCCAGGGGCAGGATCTTGGCCGGGCTCACGATCGCCGCATCCATGCCGGCTTCGCAGCAATCGTGCAGAAATACCGAATTCAGCACAATCCTGGCGGCCGGCGAAAGGCCGAAGCTCACATTGCTGACACCCAGCACCACATGAACCCCAGGCAGATCCCGCCGGATTCGCTGGATCGCCTCGATCGTGGCGGCACCGTTGCGCCGGTCCTCCTCGATCCCGGTGGAAATGGGCAACGCCAGAGGATCGTAGAAGATCTCGTGGGCTGGAATCCCGAACTCCAGCGCATCGCGATAGGCCCGCTGGGCAATGGCGAACTTGCGCTCCGCCGTTCGAGCCATCCCCTCCTCGTCGATCGTGCCCACCACAACACCGGCGCCGTAATTGCCCGCCAGTTCCAGCACTTTGAAGAATCTCTCGTCGCCGTCTTCGTAGTTGGTGGAATTGAGGATGCACTTGCCCCCGGCCACCTTGAGGCCTGCCTCCATCTTCTGCCACTCGGTGGAATCGAGCATCAGCGGCAGATTCACGTTGGTGACCAGTCGGCTCACCAGTTCGTGCATGTCCCGTTCGCCATCACGGCCCACGTAGTCGACGTTGACGTCGAGCACATGGGCGTTCTCCTTCACCTGGCCGCGGGCCACGGCCACGAGGCCATCCCAGTCCTCCTCGGCCAGCAGTTCGCGGACTTTCTTGCTGCCGCTGGCATTGAGTCGCTCGCCGATGATCAGGAAGGAGTTGTCCTGGTGGTAAGGCGTGACGCCGTAGAGCGAGGCGGCGGCCGGTTCGTAGCGCAGCGCCGGTCGTCCCTGCTGGTCCACGGGCTGCCGCACCTGCCGGTCGGCGGGGCGCAGGTCGGCTGCCAGCTCGGCCAGGGCTGCGATGTGGGCCGGCGTGGTGCCACAGCAGCCGCCGATCACCTGCACCCCCAGATCTTCCACGAAGTGCAGCAGCTGCATCTTCATCTCGAGCGGTGTCAGCCGGTAATGGGCCACACCGCCGATGTTCTCCGGCAGGCCCGCATTGGGGATGCAGCTCACCACGAACGGACTGTGGTCGCTCAGGTAGCGGATGTGCTCCTTCATCTGCTCCGGCCCGGTGGCGCAGTTGAGGCCGAGCACATCGATCCGGAAGGGCTCCAGGATCGCCACCACCGCGGCGATGTCGGAGCCGACCAGCATCGTGCCGGTGGTTTCCATCGTGACCGAAACCATCAGCGGACGGCGTTCGCCGCTGGCGCTGAACGCCTCCTCGATGCCCTGTAGCGCCGCCTTGATCTGCAGAACGTCCTGGCAGGTCTCGACGATGAACAGGTCCACATCGCCGGCCAGCAGGCCCTCGGCCTGCTCCCGGAACGAAGCCTTCATCGTGTCGAAATCGATGTGGCCCAGCGTCGGCAGCTTGGTGGTGGGTCCGATCGAACCGGCCACGAAGCGGGGTTTGGCCTCGGTGCTGTAGGCATCCGCCATTTCCCGGGCCAGTTCGGCGGCCCGGCGATTGATCGCAAAGGCCTGGTCCTCCAGCCCGTATTCCGCCAGCACGATCGAGGCCGCACCGAAGGTGTCGGTCTCGATCACATCGGCACCGACCTCCAGGAACTGGCGATGCACGGCCTGCACCGCATCGGGGCGGGTGAACACGAGGTTCTCGTTGCAGCCCTCCAGGGCAGGGCCGCCGAAATCAGCCGCCTCCAGGTTCATCTGCTGGAGCGAGGTGCCGGTGGCGCCGTCGAACACCAGCACCGGCCGCTCGGGGCCATGCAGACGCTCAAGAAAACCGATCCTGCGGCCGGTCCGGGGGACGGAGACGGGGGGGGAGACCATGGGAAGGGAGGGGGATCAGTCGTCGATGCGGATCCGTTTCACCCAATGCTCGAAGGCGGGATCACTGCCCTCGGTGATCGCGGTGAGACGATCCCGGAGTCGGTTCATGATGGGCCGCTGGGTGGGGGTATCGGTGGTCTCGATCCGCCGCACCGGCGTGACCCGGGCGGCGGTGCCGCTCAGAAACACCTCATCGGCCACGAACAGCTCGGTCTTGTCAACCGGCCGTTCCAGTACCGGGATGTCCATCGAGCGGGCCAGCTCGAGGATGCTGGCGCGGGTGATGCCCTCGAGGATGTCCTGGTCGACGCCGGGAGTGATCAGCACCCCATCGCGCACGATGAACAGATTCATGCCGCTCGCCTCGCTCACCTTGCCGCGGCTGTTGAGCAGCAGGGCCTCATCGAAGCCGCTCTTCACCGCCTCGGTCTTGGCCAGGGAACTGGTGATGTAGGCGCCGCTGATCTTGCCGCGCAGCGGCAGGGAGCGGTCCTCCTGGCGGGTCCAGGAGCTGATCCGGCAGCTCACTCCCTCGGGGGAGAGGTAATCGCCGAGTTCGATGCCGTAGATCAGGAAGTCGGTCTGGATGTCGTGCAGGCGCGGCGCGATCCCGAGATCGCTGGTGTAAACGAAAGGCCGCAGGTAGATCGGGCAGGTGGGACGGTTGGCCCGCAGGAAGGCATGGATGGCCCCATGGATCGTCTCCTCCGGCAGCTCGGCCATCAGCAGCCGGGCGCTCTGGCTGAGGCGGCGGGCATGGCGATCGGCGCGGAACAGCAGGATCTCATTCCCATCCTTCGGATTCGGGATCGCCCGCATGCCCCCGAAGGCACCGGTGCCGTAGTGGAGGGCATGGGTGGCCACCGAAACCGTGGCCTGCTCGAACGGAACGCATCGGCCGCCGAACCAGGCATAGGGAAGGAACTGGTGCATGGAATGCGGAGTCGATCGCCCGATCTTCTCATCGAGCACTGCAGGATGGGGGAATGCATCGACTCGCGGCGGTACCCGGAGACACCGGAGAGGGGGAGGCGGGGGCGTTCGTGGAGCAGCCGCCGGCGCCGGTGGTGCTGCTCAGCAGTGCCGACACCGACCTGTTGGCCCTGGAGGCAGTGCTGGCCGCAGAACCCGATCTGCTGGGCGGCGAGCTGCGGGCCCTCAACCTGGCGGCGCTCCAGCATCCCGCCCAGATCGACCACTACATCTCCACCACCCTGCGCCACACCCGCCTGGTGGTGATCCGGCTTCTGGGGGGGCGCGGCCCCTGGAGCTACGGCCTGGAGCAGCTGCGGCGATGGGCCCGCAGACCCGGTCGGCAGCTGCTGGTGCTGGCCGGCACGGCCGAAGAAGAGGAAGCCCTGGCAGCGCTCGGCAGCGCCGATCCGAAGTTGTCCATCGCCCTGGCCGGCTGCCTGCGGGAGGGGGGAGCCGCCAACCTGCGTCAGCTGGTGTCCTGCCTGGCGGAGCTGCTGGCCGGCCGGCAGGTGGAGGCTCCGACCGTGCTGGCCTCCCCCGACCCGGATCCCTACGACTGGCGGCCCGATCCGGGGCCGCGGGTGGGACTCATCCTCTACCGGGCCCTGCGCCAGGCGGCGGATTTCGCCCTGGCCGATGGCTGTCTGCAGGCCCTGCGCCAGGTGGGACTGGCCCCCAGGGCCCTGTGGGTGAGCAGCCTGCGGGATGGGGGGGTGCAACAGGGTGTGGGCGACCTGCTGGAGCGGGAGCAGGTGGATCTGGTGCTCTGCACCACCGCCTTCGCCTCGGTGCAGATGGAACAGGCGGGTCTCGGAGCACCGCTGTGGGAACGGCTGGACGTCCCGGTTCTGCAGATCCTCTGCAGTGGCCGCAATCGCCGGGCCTGGGAGGCCAGCAGCATCGGCCTCGGCCCCCTCGACCTCAGCCTGCAGGTGGCCATGCCGGAGCTGGATGGTCGGATCACCACCCGGGTGGGGGCCTTCAAGGAAACACTGGCCAGCAGTGATCGCCTCGCCACGGCCCTGCCCCGGCTGATCCCGGATCCGGAACGGCTCGCCTGGATCGCCCGGCTCAGCGCCGCCTGGGTGCAGCTGCGGCGCCAGCCGCCGGCCGAACGACGCGTGGCCCTGGTGCTGGCCAACTACCCCACCCGCAACAGCCGGCTGGCCAATGGCGTGGGCCTCGACACACCCGCCAGCACCGCCCTGATCCTGCAGTGGCTGGTGGCGGCGGGCTACGACCTCAGCGGCAACCTGCCCGGCGATGGCGAGGCGCTGATCCAGCAGCTGCTGGCCGGTCGCAGCAACGATGCCGAGAGCGGCCATCGCCCGCCCCTCGATCACCTGCCCCTGCCCGCCTATCTGGCCTGGTATGGGCAGCTGCCGGAGGCAGGTCGCCAACGGCTTGAGCAGGTGTGGGGCAATCCCGCCGCCGATGCCGGTCTGGATGCCACCCCCCAGGGCCCCGGCTTCCCGATCCGGGGGCTGCGCTTCACCAACGTGACCGTGCTGATCCAGCCGGAACGGGGCTACGACCGCGATCCCAGCCTCAACTACCACAGCCCCGATCTGCCTCCCACCCACGCCTACCTGGCCCAGTACCTGTGGCTGCGTCAGAGCTTCGGCGCCCATGCCGTGGTGCATGTGGGCAAGCACGGCAATCTGGAGTGGCTGCCCGGCAAGGGGCTGGGCCTGTCGCCGGACTGTTTCCCGGAATGGGCCCTGGGCCCCATGCCCCATCTCTACCCGTTCATCGTCAATGACCCGGGGGAGGGCAGTCAGGCCAAACGGCGGGCCCAGGCGGTGATCCTCGACCACCTCACCCCGCCCCTGGGCCGGGCCGGACTGCATGGCGATCTGCTGGCGCTGGAGGGCCTGCTTGATGAGTTCTGGGATGCCCGACAGCACGGGGCGGAACGGGCGACCCTGCTGGGCGAACAGCTCAGCGAACGCCTGGAGCAGTTGCAGCTGCCCGTGGCGGAGGGCGACGAACCGGAGGCCCGGCTGGCGGCCGTGGATGGCTACCTGTGTGAGCTGAAGGAGGCCCAGATCCGCCTGGGGCTGCACACCTTCGGCACGCTGCCCGAACCCGGGCGGCTGGCGGAACTGCTGCTCTGCCTGGCCCGGGCGCCGCTGGCCGACCAGCCCGGCCTCACCCAGGCCCTGGCCCAGTACCTGGGGCTGCGGTTCGACCCCTGGGCGCATCCGGAGGAGACGCCGATGCAGAGCGAGGATCGCCAACGGCTGCTGGCCTGGATGGAGCCGTCCGCCGGGGCCCTGCTGCGGCAAGTGGGGCATGGGGTGGCCTGGCTCGAACAGCAGGCCCTCCGGTTGGTGGCCCGGGAATTAGGGACCCCATCAGCCGCGCTGCCGCCAGCCGCACAGCCAGCAGCGCCGCTGCCGGCCGGGCAGGAGCCCATGGCATCCGGCGTCTGCACGGCCAAGGCGCTCCGGCACCTGCGGGAGCGCCTGCTGCCCCCGCTGTTGGCCTGCGGCGAGGCTGAACGCCGCTCCCTGCTCAAGGGGCTGGCCGGGGAGCGGATCGCCGCCGGACCGTCCGGGGCGCCGACCCGCGGTCGTCCGGATCTGCTGCCCACCGGCCGCAATTTCTACAGCGTTGATCTGCGCGGTCTGCCGACGGAAGCGGCCTGGGATCTCGGGCGGCGCAGCGCCGCCCTGCTGCTGGAGCTGCACCGGCAGGAGCAGGGCGACGACCTGCGCAGCCTGGCCCTTTCGGTGTGGGGAACGGCCACGATGCGCAATGGGGGCGAGGACATCGCCCAGGCTCTGGCCCTGCTGGGGGTCCAACCCCGCTGGGATGGTCCCACCCGGCGGATGGTGGGCCTGGAGGTGGTTCCGCTGGCGGTGCTGGATCGCCCCCGGGTGGATGTGACCCTGAGGATCTCCGGTCTGTTCCGCGATGCCTTCCCCCAGCTGGTGGGCTGGTTCAACCGCGCCTGTCAGCTGGTGGCGGCCCTCGAGGAGGACGAGCAGCACAACCCCCTGGCCGCCAGGGCCCGGCAGGAGGGCCACAGTGCCCGGGTGTACGGCTCGGCGCCGGGCGCCTATGGGGCCGGCCTGCAGGGCCTGATCGACAGCGGCCAGTGGGAGGGCCGCGAAGACCTGGCGGAAGCTTTCCTGCAGTGGAGCAGCTGGCGGTACGACGGCGATGGATCCGGCGCTGATCCGCAGGGGGAAGGCCTGCAGATCAGGGCTGACCGGGCGGGGCTGGAGCAGCGCCTGCGGCAGGTGCAGGTGGTGCTCCACAACCAGGACAACCGCGAGCACGACCTGCTCGATTCCGATGACTACTACCAGTTCCAGGGCGGCCTGAGCGCGGCGGTGGAAAAGGTGAGTGGCACCGCCCCGGCCCTCTGGTTCGGGGACCATTCCCGCAGTCAGCGCCCCCGGCTGCACCGGCTGGAGCGGGAGTTCGACAAGGTGCTGCGTTCCCGCCTGCTCAATCCCCGCTGGATCGGGGCGATGCAGAACCACGGCTACAAGGGTGGCTTCGAGATGGCGGCCAGCCTGGATTACCTGTTCGCCTACGACGCCAGCACCGGCCGGGTGCCGGACTGGGGCTACACCGCCATCGCCGAACAGTGGCTCGGCGATCCGAAGGTGGTGGACTTCCTGAGCCGCAGCAACCCGTGGGCGCTGCGGGATCTGGCGGAACGGCTGCTGGAAGCCCACCACCGAGGCCTGTGGGCTGACGCGGAAAAGCACCTGCTGGAACGGCTGCGCCAGCAGGTGCTCGAGAGTGAGGCCCTGATCGAGATGCGGTGATCCGGCCTGGATCAGGTGTTGATCAGGAGTTCAGATCCTTTGCCATCGCCTTGAAGGGGTCGATCACGCCGGGCTTGGCACCCTGCAGATCGCTGGAGGTCTGGGAGGGGGAGGCGGTTTCGGCCTGCTTGCGAGGCGAAGCGGGAGCCCCTGGCACGTTCACGCCGCTGACGGCCACACCCTTGAGCCGCTGGGCCAGTTCGCCGGCGGACATCTGCTGGGCGAAGGTCTTCTTGACCGGCTTGGGAATGCCGCCCGTGAGGCTGACGTCCTCGTCGGTGTCGGTGCTGGCGCCGCCCAGGCCGGGCGTCATCTTCTCGAGCTTGGCCTCCATCGAGGCCACCTCCGCCACCATCTCCTTGCCGCCGGGGCTGTCGGCGTTGCCGGGGAAGGTGCGGCGAATGGTGTTCGAACGGCGCATGAAATTCACGTCGCCGAGGCTCTTGGCAGCATCGGAATCAAGGAAGAAGGTGTCGTCCTTCTTTTTTGGGTTGGCTTCGGCGGCGCTGCCCGCCACCTTCACCTCTTCCGAACGGTTGCCACGCAGACGATCGAACAGACCCATCGGGGGAAAGGAATGTGTTGGCAAACCCTAGCGGCCGTTGAGCGCCAGACCATGGGTATCTGTGCCGCAACTCAGCAAAAGGCCACGTTGGCGGAGGTCGGCGGCGATCGCCTCACAGATCAGGGGGCTCGGTTGCCAGGTGGTCCCCATCTGGTAGTCGTAAAAAGCTTCCGCCCCATCGAAGCCCTGGGCCGCCGCCGCCGCGATCAACCGCTGGGGCGGCAGGCGATAACGGGCCGGATGGGCCAGCAGGGCCAGGCCGTCGGCGGCGTGGATGGCCTCCAGCACCGCTTCCGAGCGCAGGGATCGCCCCACCACCGCCTGGCCCTGCAGGTAGGGATCGAGCGAGGCGTGCTGGGCTCCGAAACCCAGCGCCAGCACATGGACGAGGCAGCCTTCAAGCAGGCAGCTGATCTCCACCCCACGCCACAGCGAGGGCACCGCCTGGCCCTGGCTCGCCGCCCGTTCGAAGGCGGCAGCGATCGGGTCATGGGCGGCCACGGCGTGGTGGTCGGTCACGGCCAGATGCTCGAGCCCCAGCTCGATCGCCTGCCGGGCCAGCAGCTCGGGCGCCAGGCTGCCATCGCTGCAGAGGGTGTGGCAGTGGAAGTTGAACCGCTGCGGGCAGCTTTCCGGCTCCACCTGCCGCAGCACCGCCGCCAGCGGATGGGCCTCGGCTTCAGGCCGCAGCACCACCGGACCCCTCGGCAGCCAGCCGCTCGGCCCGCAGCCGGCGCCAGCGGGCATAGAACTGGATCGACGCGGCCATGAACACCACCAGGGCCACCAGGAACCAGGTGGCGGCGCCGGTGGGGAACTGGTTCTTGAACACCACCAGCATCACCACCGCCACCAGCAGCAGGGTCGGGAGTTCGTTGAAGGCCCGCAACTGCTTCGGCGACCAGCCGCAGTTGCCGCTGCGCAACTGGCCCATCAGCCGGTAACAGAACCAGTGGTAGACGAGCAGGGCGGCCACGAAGGCGAGCTTGGCGTGCATCCAGCCCTGCTTCAGCCAGGCGGGATTGACGCTCAACAGGCCGATCGCCATCGTCACCGCCACCACCATGCCGGGGGTGGTGATGATGTTGGCCAGGCGGCGCTCCATCAGGGCGTACTGCTCCTGGAACGGCTGGCGCAGGGCCGGCTCCAGCTCTTCCGCTTCGCGGTGGTAGATGAACAGCCGCACCAGGTAGAACAGGCCGGCGAACCACACCACCACCCCCACGATGTGGAGGGTCTTGAACCAGAGGTAGGCCTCGGCCGGCCAGGTGAAGGCGAGCAGGGGTTCGGTGGGCATCACCCGCGGGAGCGTTCGGCCCAGGCTACGCAGGACCGGTGGAACCAGGGCCGGTATCTGGCCGCCAGCCAAGCAGGGCATAGACCTCCACCGGTGCGGGAAGACCCTTGAGCGGATGGGCACCGAGCGCCTCCACCTCCACCTGGTCGGCCACCAGGGCCAGCAGATCGGCCGTGATCAGGATCGGATATTGCGGCCAGCGGCGGGTGAGGGTTTCCAGCCGACAGGCCACATTCACGGCCATCCCGACCGCCGTGAATTCCAGTCGCTGGGGGGAACCCAGATTGCCGGCGATCACTTCTCCCACATGCAGACCGATGCCGTGCTGGAGCGGTTCGATCCCCTGGTCTGCCAGCTCCCGGTTGAGTTGCTCCAGGTTGCGCTGCATCCCCAGGGCGGCCCGCACAGCCGCCAGAGCCTCTGCCTGATCGCCGCGGCTGCGGGGCAGACCGAATTCCGCCATCAGGGCATCGCCGATGAACTTGTCCAGCAGCCCCTCTTCCTCGATCACCGGCTGGGCCATTGACGCGAAGTAGCGATTCAGCAGGGGGAAGAGTTCTGCGGTGGGCAGGCGGCTGCTGAGGGCAGTGAACCCCACCAGATCGCTGAACAGCACCACACACCGGTGGCGGTGGCCACCGAGCTGGTTCCAGAAGGGATCGGGCTGGCGCAGGATCGCCTGCAGCAGAGCCGGCGAAACCCGGCGCGCCAGCACCTGATGCAGGTAGGCCCGTTCCCGCACTTCCTGCCACGCCTGGGGCCCGGCCCGGCACACCAGCGCGAACAGGGGCAACGACAGCAGCGAGGTGGCGGGCAGCCACAGGGAGGTCAACCACCAGGGGAGCACCACGGCAGCGCAGGCGATGGCGGTGAGACCGGCTCCCAACGCCAGACTGCGAATCGCCTGCCGAGTGCGTCCCAGCACCAGCCCGATGCTGAGGGTCCAGAGGGCAAGCAGCAGCATCTCCAACGGCTCCGGCAACCGCCACAACCCCTTTCCTTCCAGTACTGAGGCCAGGGCTGCGGCCTGCACCTCGGTGCCATTGAGCGCTCCGAACGGGGTCTCCTGCAGATTTCCCAGTTCGGGAGCCGTGGCCCCGATCAGCACGGTGCGACCCCGAAACAGCTGGCGGGGGGCCTGCTCCAGCTGCCAGGCCGGCAGCAAGCGCACCTGACCGCTGCCGCCCCTGTAATTGATGCCCAGGGGCCGTTGGGGCAGGGGGCCCTGGAGGGCGGCGAAGGCAAGGGGCCGCAGCGGCGGCAGGGAGAGATCCGTCAGTTCCTGCTGCAGCCACGCACCACCGGGGATGGCCTCGGTGATTCCCTGGGGGCTCTGCAGCAGGTTGGTCAATCCCGGCCTGGCAAAACCGGCCGCAGCGATCGCCGGCACCGGGCCGTCCAGCCTTGCCTGGCTCACCCCTCCCTGGTCCCGCAGGGTGAGGGCGGCGGCGAGCACCACCTTGTGCCGCCAGGGCTGCAGGCGGCGGGCGAAGGCACGGTCGTCCTCTGGTCCGAACAGGCTGGGCTGGGCGTAGACGATGTTGAAGATCACGCTGGCGGCACCGGCTTCGAGCACCCGGGCCGCCAGCTCGGCCTGGAGTGCCCGCGGCCAGGGCCAGGGCCCCATGCGGGCGCGCAGGCCCTCGCCAGCTGCTGCCTGATCCGGCTGCTGATCCAGGGCCAGCGATTCGCTGTCGATCGCCACCACCAGCGGATCCCGGGGGAGGGGCAAGGCGCCCCGGGCCCGGAACAGGGCCCCCGCCAGCAGGCTGTCCGCGGCGGCAGTCCAGGCCGCCAGGGGGCCCAGGGTCTGGGGAAGGAGGCTGGCCAGGAGCGGCAGCGACAACAGCCACCACCAGCGGAAGGGCAGGCTCCGCGGGGGCTTCATCGAGCCGGTGTCGGGCTCAGTCCGAGTTCCCGTTCAATCACCGGCAGGGTTTCCATCGGGGATTGGAACCCGTTGAGCAGCTGGCTGTTGCGCCTGCGTTCCGCCCGTTCGGCGGGGCTGAGCGAGCGCGGTGCCTGCCAGGTCTTGCCGTCATGGCTGAGCTGTTCGCCGCTGTGGAGCTGGTAGCGGCGCCCGTCCTCGGTGGTGACCTCCACGTGCCCTTCCCAGCTGAAGATCAGCAGACTCGACTCCGAAGCATCGAGGAACACCGTGGTGCCGAGGATCGAGGCGGTGGCGAGCCGGGTGCGGATCCGCATCGGTGTGCCCCTCTGGCTGCCGGGGCGGATCCAGCCGATGATCTGCCCCTTCTCCAGATCCAGACTGCGACCGCTGAAGCGCAGCACAGCATCGCCGCCCAGCCGGAAACTGCGGCCATCGGCCAGCTCCACCTGCATGCGGCCGGGCTTGCTGGTGCGCAGGATCGTGTTTTCGATGAAGGTCTGCCCCGCCCTGGCGGGACGCTCCTGCGCCTTCGGGGGTTGCAGGAAGGCAGGCCGGGAGGGAACCTCAACAACCGTCGGCAGCGCCGGTCGGGCCGGCACCGGAGCAGCCGGCGCCAGCGGTGCCAGCAATGCCACCAGGACCGCGGATCGCCGGAGAATCTCAGGGAGGGTCATGGGAGTCAGGGGGGAAGGACTCAGGCCAGCGGTTCCGGGCTCTGCCCTGAAAGTCGACAGGCACGGCGGGCCACCGCCTGGCCGTAGGCCCGTTCCACCAGGCCGATCGGCGGGCTGATCCGCCCGTCCCGGCAGTCGACCGTGACGCGCTCTCGGTGCCCGAGCTGGTCGGTGAGCCGCAGCCGCAGCTGCCAGGAATGCTTGGCGCTGCGCGTGATCTCATCGCCGCACACCGGCCCGAGGCAGAGACCCGGCGCCGCGGCGGCGGCCTGGGTTCCCGTCTCCAGCACCGGCATCGGCACCAGCACAAGCAGCGGCAGCACCAGCAGCAGGGTGGCAAGCCGGCTGGCCGCCCAGAACAGCCCCTGCAGGGGAATCCTCAACCGGCCAGCTCCAGGGGGCTTCCATTTTCCATGCTTTCCAGAGACCCGCTTTCCAGAGACTCGCTTTCCATCGCCTCCATCTCGGGATGGAAGTATTCCCAGACCTGACGCGCCAGGGCGGGGCCCACCCCGGGCACCTCGGCGATCTGCTGCGGCCCGGCCAGCTGAATCGCATCGATTGAGCGGAAGTGCGCCAGCAGCTCCTTCACCCGCTTCGGCCCCAGACCGGGAATGTCCGCCAGCCGGGAACGCTTCATCCGCTCACCCCGCTGCTGGCGGTGATAGCTGACGGCGAAGCGATGGGCCTCATCGCGCAGGCGCCGCAGCAGGGCCACCCCCAGCTGTTCCGGTTCGCTCTCCAGCGGCTTGCGGGCCCCCGGCACGAACACCTCCTCCCGTTGCTTGGCGAGCGAGCAGACCACCAGTTCCTCGTGGAGATTCAGTTCGCGCAGGGCTTCCATCACCGCCGAAAGCTGGCCCTTGCCGCCGTCGATCATCACCACATCGGGCCAGTCGTTGAGGCCTCCGGTGTGCAGGGCGCTGCCGGCGGCACGGCGCAGCTCCGCCAGATCGGCCCCTTCGGCCCTGGCCTGGGCCCAGCGCCGGAACCGGCGGCGCATGATCTCCGCCATCGCCATGAAGTCGTCGGAATGGCCGGAGCGGATGCTGCTGCTGCGGATCTTGTACTTGCGGTAGTGCTGCTTCGCCGGCAATCCGTCCACAAACACCACCTGGGAGGCCACCGCATCGCTGCCCTGGATGTGGCTGATGTCGAACCCCTCGATGCGGCGCGGAGGAGCCGGCAGCTCCAGCAGCTGGGCCAGATCCTCGGTGGCCAGCAGGTTCTGCTCGGCGGTGCGCTGGGCCCGCTGCAGCTCGTAACTGGCGTTGCGTTCCACCAGTTCGATCAGTTCGGCCTTCTGCTGGCGCTGGGGCACGGCGAGCTTCACGCGCCGCCCGCGGCGCTCGGTCAGCCAGTCCTCGATCAGCTGCTGCTGGGGAAGCGGGTGCTGCAGCAGCAGTTCCGGGGGGATCTCCACCGGTTCCACCTGGCTGTAGTGCTCCTCGATCACCCGTTGCAGGATCCGACCCGGCTCCACGCCCTCGGCATCGGCGGTGTAACCGAGCCTGCCAACCAGCTTGCCGGCACGCATCTGGAACAGCTGTACCGCTGCGACGCGACCATCGGCCGCCAGGGCGAGGCCATCGCGGGATACCGAACTGTCGCCGAGGCTCATCTTCTGATCGGCCGTGAGGCTGTCGAGGCCCTGGAGCTGGTCGCGCACGCGGGCGGCCGCCTCGAAATCGAGGCGTTCGGCATAGCGTTCCATCTGCTCCTGGAGCAGATCGAGCAGTTCGTCGTTGCGGCCCTGGAAAATCATCGCCACCTTGCGCAGGGTGCGGTGGTAGTCCTCCGATTCGATCTTCTGCTGGCAGACCCCGGGGCAGCGCCCGATGTCGTAGTTAAGGCAGGTGCGGTCGCGGTAGAGCGGCTGGGGACGCTGGCGGAGGGGGAAGACCCGTTTCACCAGGGCCAGGGTCCTGCGCAGCAGGCCCACATCCACATAGGGGCCGTAGAAGCGATCGAGCGGACTGCGGAAGCGGCGCCGTCGGGTGATGAAGATGCGCGGATAGGCCTCACTCCAGGTGATGCAGAGGTAGGGATATTTCTTGTCGTCCTTGAGCAGCACATTGAAGTGCGGCTGATGGTTCTTGATCAGATTCGATTCGAGCGCCAGCGCCTCCGCCTCGCTGTCGGTGACGATGAATTCGATCTCGCACACCTGCCGCACCATCAGGTTGATGCGGGGGCTGTGACCATGACCGCTCTGGAAGTAGCTGCGGACCCGATTGCGCAGCACCTTGGCCTTGCCGATGTAGAGGATGCGATCCTCCGCATCGCGCATCAGATAGCAACCCGGCTCAACGGGAAGTTCCCGCAGCCGGGTGCGGAGCCGCTCGGGTTCCTGCAGCAGGGTCAACCGCCGTACTGCCAACCGGTGGACGACAGCTCCAGGGCCGCCCCATCACGATGCAGCACCGCCGTCTTGACCTCACCTACGAACACGGTGTGGTCTCCGGCCGATACCTGGCCCACCAGCTGGCATTCCACAGCGCCGAGGGCATCCTTGAGAATCGGCAGGCCGAGGGCGCCGAGCTCGAACGGGGCGGCATCAAAGCGGCCACCCACGGCCTTCTGCGGCTTGAAGAACACCGCTGCCAGATCCTTCTGGTCGGCGGCGAGCACGTTGAGCGAGAAACGGCCGGTGCGCTGAATCATGCCGTTGCTGCTGGAATCGGAGCGCACCGCCATCACCACCAGGGGCGGCTCGAACGAGCCCTGGGTCACCCAGCTGGCGGTGAAGCCGTTCACCTCGTCCCCTTCGGCGACGCCGCAGATGAACACGCCATGGGGAATCTTGCGCAGCAGGGTCTTCTTGGCCGCGGCGTCAAGAGGGGCGACGGTCATGGCAGGGAATGGCAACCCTCTGACTCTAGGAAGCCGGCCCATAGGCTGGATCGATGCGAGCTCTCTATCCCGGCAGCTTCGACCCGTTGACCCTGGGCCATCTGGACCTGATCGAACGGGGCAGCCGGCTGTTCGACGGTCTGGTGGTGGCGGTGCTCCAGAACCCCGGCAAGACCCCGGCCTTCAGCCTGGAGCGGCGGCTGGAGCAGATCCGGGAGGCCACCTCCCACCTGGCGGGGGTGGAAGTGGCCAGTTTTGACGGCCTGACGGTGCATTTCGCCCGCCACTGCGACGCCGGCGTGATCCTGCGGGGGCTGCGGGCCCTGAGCGATTTCGAATTTGAACTCCAGATCGCCCACACCAACAAGAGCCTGGCGCCGGATCTGGAGACGCTGTTCCTCGCCACCGCCGTTCACCACAGCTTTCTCAGCAGTTCGGTGGTCAAGGAGGTGGCCCGCTTCGGGGGAGATGTGGCCCACATGGTGCCGCCGGGAGTGGCGGTGGACCTCGCGAGGCTCTTTAATCGTTCATCGCCCCAGGCATGACATGACAGGAGAGGTTCGGATCACCGTGCTCGATCAGCTGGACCAGCTGGAGGAGATCGTGCTGGAGGGCAGCCGCATTCCCTTCAGCGGGGGGCGTCTGGTGACCGTACTGGACGCCGTGGAGGTGATGGACTCCCTGCGGGAGGCCCTGCCGGTGCAGCTCACCCAGGCCGATGAATTGATCCGCCAACGGGAGAGCTTCATCAGCAGTGCCCGCCAGCAGGCCGAGGAGATCCTCAGCCAGGCGCGCAGGGAGCGCGAGCAGCTGATCAATACCGCCTCGATCCGTCAGGAGGGCGAGCGCCAGGTGGCCGAGCTGCGGGACCAGGCCCGCCAGCAGTGCGAACAGCTGATCCTGCAGACCCGTCAGCAGGCTGCCCAGGCGGAGCAGGAGCAGCAGGCCCGCCTCGCCCAGATGGAGCAGCACTTCGCCAGCCGTCGCCAGCAGCTGGAACAGGAGACCCAGGCCCGCCGCCAGCAGCTGGAGCAGGAGGCGGCGGAACGGAACCGACTGCTGGTGGAACAGCACGAACGCAATCGCCAGCAGGCGATGCAGGAACTCGAGGGCATCCGCCAGGAGGCGCTGAGGCTGCAGCGCGACAGCCAGAGCGAAGCAGAACGGCTCCACAGCGACGCGCTCCAGTTCCGCCAGCAGACGCAGCAGCAATGCGAGGCCCTGATCTCCCGCAGCCGCCAGGAAGCGGCCACGATCGCGGATGGGGCCAACCGCTACGCCGAGCAGGTGCTGGGCGAACTCGAGGGAAGGCTGAAGGAACTCAGCCAGGTGGTGCTGGGCGGCCGGCGCGAACTGGTACGACTGCAGAGCCAGGAGGCTGCCATCGCCCAGCAACCGGAGTCGGTTCCCCTGGGCAACATGGACAGCGAACCGCTGAACCGGGCCCGGCGTGCCGCCGGTCGGCTGCGGCGAGCCGCCAGCCGCTGAAGCCCAGCGGGGCCCTTCAGTAGCCCGTGGAGAGGTTCAGGCCCCCGCCGCCACAGAGGCTGGGGTTCTTCACCTCCCTGAGCACACGCCCGATCGTGGTATTCGGGGTTTCAGCCCCATTGGCAATGGCACTGAAATAGCGGGGACCATCACTGGTCTGCAGCACTCCGCTGATCGCCCGAACTCCTGAGAGGGTTCCGGTCTTGCCGAACAGCTGGCCTTCCAGGCTGGTACCCCGGTACAGATTGCGCAGGGTGCCTCGTTGGCCGGCCACCGCCATCGAGCCCAGGTAATCGCGGGCCAGGGGGTGATGATCCATGCGCAGCAGCAGGGCCGCCAGGAAACGGCTGGTAAGGCGGTTGGAACGATCCAGGCCGCTGCCGTCATGGATCTGGACGCCGTCGAGCGGCAGGCCCTGGCGCGTCAACCAGGCCCACTCCCGCCGACTGGCCTCCTGGATGTCCCAGGTGCCGGCGGCGGTGCGCAGCAGCACCTCGGCGGTGAAGTTGTGGCTTTCGGTGTTCGCCAGGCTGAGCAGGCCGTGCATCGAGGTGGAAGGCTCCTCGTGCAGCAGTACGGCATCCCGCGGCAGCGGTTCCCGGGCGGAGACGAAGCGCAACTGCACCTGGGCACCTTCGCTGGCCAGGCTCCTCTGCAGCAGGGTCTGGAGGCGTCCGTTGGGGTTGGTGACCGCATCCTCAATGGCGTTGCTGGTGATCGCCAGGCGGGTGATCGGAGCGCCATAGGCGTAGACGCGATCCGATACCTTCCAGCCCAACGGCCACCAGTTCTGGGGCGATTCCTCCGCCAGCTCGAGGCGAACGGCGCTGCCGGGCTGGGGTGCCGAGCCCATCGCCAGGCGTGCGAAACGCTGCAGATGGGGCAGGGCAAGGTCGGGATCTCCCTGGCCGACCAGCCGCAGGGTTCCATCACTGAGGCGCCAGAGCTGGGTGGAAAGGCGATGGTCGGGGCCGAGCTGGTCGAGGGCGAAGGCCGTGCTGACCAACTTCTGATTGGATGCCGGCACCCGAGGCCTGAGACCGTTGACATCCGCGAGCAGGCGACCGCTGCCATCGGCCACCGAGATGCTCCAGGCATAGCTTTCGCCGCCGAGATTGGCGGCGATGCGCTGCTGGAGGGCCGGGCAGCTCACCTGGGACTGCAGCTGGGGCACCGCCAGCGGCGGTGGCAGCGACGGCAGCCGGGCCATGCGGGCCTGACGCAGCGGCTGGCGCGGCGGTAGAGCCGGATAGGAGCGGGTTCGATCAGCCGTGGGGCTGGTGGCGTAGGCAGGCTGGGCGCCCGCCGCCAGCGGCTGCAGCGCCAGGGAAGGGAGCGCTGCCACCAGGGCAAGAGCGATCCCCAGGCCGGAGCGCCGGTGAGCGAAAGAAACGGTCATCTCAGGCCCCTCCGACACGCAGATCGGTGACGCTGCCGCCGAGGCGATAGGTGGAACCCTCCAGCTCCACCGGAGCGCCGATCTTGATCGTCTGATTGCCGAAGACCACGCCGGTGGCGGTGCGGCGCCCCTCTCCCTCGAGCACGAAACGGCCATCGAAGGTGCTGAACACCTTCTGGTTGGGGTCATCGGCGCTGACCACCTTGCCCTCCGGGGTCAGCACCGAGATGCGGCGCTGCATCGGCTGAATCTCGCGGATGCGCACACTGCCGTGGGGTTCGTTGCGGATCACCAGCGACACCTTGCCGTCCTTGCGGGCGCTCTCCAGCAGGCCTGCCGGATTGGCCGAGGCGGCTCCGCGCACGTCCACCGTGACGGTCACCGGCTCCAGTCCCCCGGTTGCCTTCGCCACCGCATTGGTGAGCTTGGGGCTCCAGAGAACCCCGGCCACCGCCAGCACGGCGGCAGCGGCGGCCCCCAGGTCCACCAGGCTCAGGGAACGGTTGGACGAGGGTTCGCTGGCCATGGATTCAGGAAAGTCTGCGAAGTGTAATCAGGCCCGCCAGCCACCACCAGCGGCGTGCCTCAGCGCTGCAGACCTTCGATCAGCTGGTTGAGGGACCGCAGACCACTGCCCAGGCCCTGGGCCCCGGCGCCCAGCAGCAACTCCTCCTGCTGCTCTCCATCGGGCTTCTGTTCGGTTTCTGCCACCAGGCGGAAGCCATCGGCATCGAGGCGATAGAGCTCCCAGGGGCCCGGATGGGCCCGCCGCAGGGCGCTGGCGGCCTGGGGGATCAGGGCATAGGCCGCCTGCCAGACCGACAGGAAACCGCGACGCCGCTGGCGGGCGACGCTGCCGATGCCCACGGCCGCGTCCTCGAGGCTGGGATTGAGCAGCACCACGGCCCCGCGGTGGTTCGTACAGAGCTGCTCAACCTCCTCATACTCGGCCTGGCTGGGGGCGACCAGCAGCAGCACCCCCTGGCTCGGAGTTTCGGGTTGCAGACGCCGCTGGTCAGCGAACGAGGCGATCCGCTCCGCCAGCTCCGGCCCATCCCGACGGGCCAGCGCTGTGGCGCCGGCATCGGGGAAGAGCAACTGCAGCTCCGTTCCTCCCTCCAGCAGGCGATCGGCCAGACGCAGGGCCACCGGCAGCAGCCGCAGCCCCTCGAAGCGAAGCTCGAGGATCCAGCGGCCGGCCGCGTCGGCGCTGAGGGCGGAACGGAGGGCCTGGAGGGCCTGGGCCTCGGCGGCCTGCAGATCGGCGGGGAGCATCAGCAAATCCGTGCGTGTGCGGACCTTACTGAGACAGCAGCGCCTGGCGGGCCTGCACGAGGGCCTCGGGAAACGCCGCCAGGGCATCAGCCTCCACCCAGGGGCCGAGGCTGATGCGCAGGCCGCCGGCAGCCTCCAGGGGCCCGTAGCCCATGGCAAGCAGCACGGCGCTCGCCCCGGTGCCGGGGCCGCCGGTCTGGCAGGCCGAACCGCTGCTCACGGCAAAGCCCTGACGCCAGAGCTGGCGCACCAGAGCCCTGCCGGGCAGCGGCTGGCCGTCGGATCCCTCCACCAGCAGGCTGATGTGATGGGGGAGCCTTCCCTGCGGATCATCGGGGGAGGGGCCGGTGAGCCGCACGCCCGGCAGGGCGAGCAGGCGCTCCAGCAACCGATCCCTGTCGGTGGCGAGGGGATCCTGATCCTGCCCCTGATGGGAACCGAGCCGCGCCTGCGCCAGCTCCAGGGCTGCCGCGAACCCGGCCGCCAGCAGCACCGGCTCCGTTCCGCCGCGTCGACCGCTCTCCTGGCCGCCCCCACCGATCAACGGATCCAGCTCCCGGCCCGCTCGCACCAGCAGGGCTCCGATGCCCCGGGGGCCCTGCAGCTTGTGGGCGGTGCAGCTGAGCAGGTCCACGGGCAGGGAGTCGAAGCGCAGCGGCTGATGGCCCACCACCTGCACCGCGTCCACATGCAGCGGGATGCCGGCCCGGCGGCAGAGATCCCCCAGCGCTGGGATCGGCTGGATCGCTCCCACCTCGCTCTGGCCCCAGATCACCGACACCAGGCGGGTGGGGGTGGCCAGCAACGGCTCCACCGCCTCGAGACGCAGCACACCGCGCCGGTCCACCGGCAGGCTCACCACCTCCCAGCCACGGTGGGCCAGCTGAGCGGCAGCGGCGACGGTGGCCGGATGCTCCACCGCCGAGATCAGCAGCCTGCCTGGCTCCATCCGGGCGGCACTGCCCAGCAAAGCCATATGGATCGCTTCGGTGGCACCGGAGCAGAACACCAGCTCCTCCGGGGCGCAACCGAAACCAGCGGCGAGCTCGCAGCGGCTGCGCTCCAGGCTCTCGGCGGCGGCAATCCCGAAGCCGTGCAGGCTGGAGGGATTGGCCCAGGCCTGATCTTCCGCCTGCCACATCGCCTGCCGCACTTCGGGCGCGGGCGGGGAGGTGGCGCAGGCGTCGAGGTAGCGGCCCAGCGCTGCGGGGGGGGTCACCCGGCAGCGCCCGGATCGGGTTGGGCATCCAGCCCCGCGCGGGCACGGGTTCGGGATTCGAGCGAATTGGTGGCGAGAGTCACCAGCTCATCGAGCGAAAAACCATCCAGCAGCGCGGCGACCCGGGCGCGGGCCTCGGCACTGGGGCAGGCCTCGGGGCGCTGACATCCGTTCACACAGGCGGTGGAGCAGTCGATCGCGGCAGCCGTGTTCGCAGCCGGTGCCTGGGCCTGGGCGGGGGGTTCTGGGGCAGGGCCCTCAGCAGGGGCCGCCATGGAGCGGGCTGCCGGGGCCACCGCCGGGGCCAGCACCCCATCGAACACGGCCTCGGCGGGGCCGGTCATGAAGATATGGCCACTCTCCGAATCCCAGGCGATCTCCAGGGGACCGCCGGGCAGATCCAGCCTGGCGCTGCGCTCCGCCAGCCCCAACCTGTGGCAGGCCACCAGGGTGGCGCAGGCGCCGGTGCCGCAGGCCAGGGTGGGGCCGGCCCCCCGTTCCCAGACCCGCATCACCAGATGGGTGGGACTGAGCACCTCTACGAAATGCACGTTGGTGCGGGCCGGGAAGGCCGGATGGGTTTCGAAGCCGGGGCCAAAGCGCTCCAGATCGATGGTCGCCACCGCTGCCACAGGGATGACCACATGGGGGTTGCCCATGCCGGCGGCCGCCACCGCGAAGCGTTCGCCGCTCACTTCGAGCTCTCCCTGGGGAACGCCGGCCGGGCCGATCTCGAGCGTGGTGGGCACCGCCTCCGGCTCCAGGAAGGGGGTTCCCATGTCCACCCGGATCCGACCATCGGGCTGGAGCTCGGGAACGATGCGACCGGCGAGGGTTTCGATCTGCCAGCGGCGACCCGGCAGATCACCGTCGCTGTCGGCGAGAAACCGGGCAAGACAACGAATGCCGTTGCCGCACATCTCCGGCTCGGTGCCGTCGGCGTTGAAGATCCGCATCCGCAGCTCACCGCCTTCCCGTGGGGGCAGGGCCAGGATCACGCCATCACCCCCCACGCCGAAACGGCGGTCGCAGAGCTGCTGCACCGAAGCGGGGGTGAGACCGAAACATCCTTCCGGATCCTCTAGGCTCCGGCCATCAAGGAGTAGGAAATCATTTCCGAGTCCCTGATATTTGCTGAACGAAAGCGCTGGGCTCTCGCCTCGGGGGTCTGCCACCGGGTCAGCAATCCGTTCCACCATTTTCTGAGTCTCCACACGCCCCGGGCCATCGTGCCGGAACGGGATCCGATCCTATGCAGAGCTTCTTCGAACAGCGGGGCCCCAAGCTCGACACCAGCCTCCCCAGCGTGCGGATGCTGCAGGAGCTGATCCGCAATCGCACACCGGTAAGGATCGACATGGTGGGGGGGCAGGAACTGCAGGGAACGATCAAGTGGCAGGACAGCCACTTCCTGGCCCTGATGCAGGAACCATCGATGCCTTTGGTGCTGCTCAACGTGGACGCCATCGCCATCCTCCGCGCCCTGCCCTGAGCACGGCGGTCTGCCCTGCTGCCTGCGGCGCTGCCTGTGGCACGATCGGGACCCGAAGCCCCTTCTCCCCGGCCCGTGTCCGAACCGTCCCGCTACCGGCCCCAGGCGATCGAGGAGATCTGGCAGCAGCGCTGGGAGTCCCAGGCCCTCGATCAGACGCCTGAGGATTCCAGTAAGGAGCCGTATTACGCCCTTTCGATGTTCCCCTATCCCTCGGGGAACCTGCACATGGGCCATGTGCGCAACTACGTGATCACCGATGTGATCGCCCGGGTGCAGCGCCTGCGGGGCCGTGCCGTGCTCCATCCGATGGGGTGGGACGCCTTCGGTCTGCCCGCCGAGAATGCCGCGATCGAACGGGGCGTGGATCCAGGCGCCTGGACCGACCGCAACATCGCTTCGATGCGGGAGCAGCTGAAGCGGCTGGGCCTCTCGATCGACTGGAGCCGGGAGGTGGCCACCTGTCACAGCGATTACTACCGCTGGACCCAGTGGCTGTTCCTGCAGTTCCTCGATGCCGGCCTGGCCTATCAGAAGGACGCCACCGTCAACTGGGATCCGATCGACCAGACGGTGCTCGCCAATGAGCAGGTGGATGGGGAGGGACGTTCCTGGCGCTCCGGCGCCCTGGTGGAAAAGCGCAAGTTGCGCCAGTGGTTCCTGAAGATCACGGCCTATGCCGATGCCCTGCTCGACGACCTTGCCGGACTGGACGGCTGGCCGGAGCGGGTGCGCACGATGCAGGCCAACTGGATCGGCCGTTCCACCGGCTCCGAGCTGCAGTTCGCCGTGCTGGATGCCGCCGGTGAACCCAGCGGCGAGACGATCACGGTGTTCACCACCCGCCCCGACACGCTGTACGGAGCCAGCTATGTGGTTCTGGCCCCTGAGAATCCGCTCGTGCCAGCCCTCACCACAGCGGAGCAGGCGCTGGCGGTGGAAGCCTTCTGCGATCTGGTGAGCCGCCAGAGCGAGCAGGAACGCACCGCGGAGGACCGGCCCAAGCGGGGCGTGCCGATCGGAGCGATGGTGCGCAATCCGGTCAACGGCGAAGCGATTCCCCTCTGGATTGCCGATTACGTGCTGGCCGACTACGGCACCGGAGCCGTGATGGGCGTACCGGCCCATGACCAGCGCGACTTCCTGTTCGCCCGCCAATACGAACTGCCGGTGCGGCAGGTGATCGTTCCCGAGGGTGCCGATGCCCATGCCTTCGAGGGCGGCGCCTGGACCGAAACGGGCGTGATGATCAATTCCGGCCCGTTCGATGGCATGGCTTCCCGCGAGGCCGGCGCCAGGATCGTCGAGCGGGGCGAAGCGGAAGGCTGGGGCCGGGGCAAGGTGCAGTTCCGCCTGCGCGACTGGCTGATCTCCCGCCAGCGCTACTGGGGGTGTCCGATCCCGGTGATCCACTGCGAATCCTGTGGCGTGGTGCCTGTTCCCCAGGAACAGCTGCCGGTGGAGCTGCCGCGGGATGTGGCCTTCAGCGGCAAGGGGGGCTCCCCCCTGGCGCAGCTGGAGAGCTGGGTGGAGGTGGCCTGCCCGTGCTGCGGCAGACCGGCGCGGCGGGAAACCGACACCATGGACACCTTCATGTGTTCCAGCTGGTATTTCCTGCGCTACAGCGACCCCGCCAACACTTCCCTGCCCTTCACCCGCGAGGCTGTGGACCGCTGGCTGCCGGTGGATCAGTACGTGGGCGGCATCGAACACGCGATCCTGCACCTTCTCTATTCCCGGTTCTTCACCAAAGCGCTGCGGGACCGAGGGCTGCTGGGCTTTTCCGAACCGTTCACCCGGCTGCTCACCCAGGGCATGGTGCAGGGGATCACCTACCGCAATCCTGCCAGCGGCAAATACATCGCCCCCGGCGATGTGGCCGATCCCACCGATCCCCGCGATCCGCTCAGCGGCGAGCGACTGGAGGTGTTCTACGAAAAGATGTCGAAGTCGAAGTACAACGGCGTCGATCCTGGGGTGGTGATCGAGCGCTACGGAGCCGACACAGCCCGGATGTTCATCCTGTTCAAGGCCCCACCGGAAAAGGACCTGGAGTGGGATGACGCCGATGTGGAGGGCCAGTTCCGCTTCCTGCAGCGCCTGTGGCGGCTGGTGGAGACGTCCCTGGAGAGGGGGGTGGTGCTGGAGGATGGGGGCGGCGTGCTGCCGGCCCAGCTGCCCGCCGATGCGGAGCTGAGTGCGGCCGAGCGGGAGCTGAGGCGGGCGGTGCATACCGCGATTGAGGCCGTCAGCGAAGACCTTCAGGGCGACTATCAGTTCAACACTGCGGTGTCCGAGCTGATGAAACTCAGCAACGCCATGGGGACCCATCTGGAGGCGGTGCGACCGGAGGTGGCCCGGGAGGCGCTGCGCACCCTCGTGGTGCTGCTGGCGCCGTTCGCTCCCCATCTGGCCGAGGAGCTGTGGCAGAAGCTCGGGGCGAATCCGGACGGCCTGCAGAGCGTTCATCGCCAGAGCTGGCCGAGCAGGGATGCCACCGCCCTGGTGCGCGACACCATCCCCCTGGTGATCCAGGTGAAGGGGAAGGTGCGCGGCAGCCTGGAGGTGCCGGCCGATGCCGATGCCGCCACGCTCGAGAAGCTCGCCCTGGAAAGCGAGATCGCCCTCAAGTGGCTGGAGGGTCAGAAGCCGCGGCGGGTGATCGTGGTGCCAGGCAAGCTGGTGAATCTGGTGCCCTAGGCGACCCGCTCGAACCGCAGGCTCTCGGGCTGGCCCCAGTCACCGCTGGCGGCATAGCCCCGCGGGTTGGCACAGAGGTGCCGGAGGATCCAGAACAGGGGTTCTGGGGAAGACACCGCCAGGGCCTGCTGCAGCTCCGCCAGGCTGCGGGGAGTGCCATCGGCCAGCAGGGCCTCCATCCGTCCCTGGAGGTCGAGGATGTCCGCCGCAGCCTTCTTGCCGGCCTCCACACCGGGCTGGTGGTAGGCGTTGATGTCGATCAGCTCGGCGTAGAGACCGACGGCCCGCTCGAACAGGGCCACCAGCATGCCGAGGGCGTGGGCATCGAAACGGCGCAGGGTGATCGTCATCGTCTGGCGGCCGCTGCCACTGAGGGCCGAGCGGGTGCCGAGCAGGAAACCCTCAAGGAAATCCTCCGCCCGTTCGCCCGCGATAGCTACGGCATCGGCGGGGTTATCGAGGGCCTCGATGAAGGTCACGAAGAAGTTGTCAAGGCCGTCACGCAGCTGCTGCACGTAGGCGTGCTGATCGGTGGACCCCTTGTTGCCGTAGACCGCCAGACCCTGGTGAACGCGGCGACCGCTGCGATCGAGTTCCTTGCCCAGCGATTCCATCACCAGCTGCTGCAGGTAGCGGCTGAATACCTCGAGTCGGTCGCGATAGGGGAGAACCACCATGTCGCGGCGCCCCTGGCCCTCGCCGGCCACGCTCCAGGCCACGGCCATCAGAGCGGCGGGATTCTCGCCCAGGCTGGGCACGCGGGTGGCCCGGTCCATCGCAGCCGCCCCCTCGAGGAAGCCCCGCAGGTCGGCACCGATCAGGGCAGCGGGCAACAGGCCCACGGCACTGGTGATGCTGGTGCGCCCGCCGACCCAGTCGAACATGTCGAAGCGGCGCAACCAGGATTCCGCCTCGGCGACACGGTCCAGCTGGCTGCCGAGCATGGTCACCGCCACGGCCTGGGAGGGCCAGGCGCCTCCCAGCGATTCCAGCCGGGCCCGCACCAGCTCCATGCCGAGCCGGGGCTCGGGGGTGCCGCCGGATTTGCTGACCACGATCACCAGGGTGGTGCGCAGCCGCTCGCCCAGGCCCTCCAGGGTGAGGGAGATGCCCTGGGGGTCGATGTTGTCGATGAAGTGGAACGGCAGGCCGACGCCTTCCTGCTGCAGAGCCCGGATGATCAGCAGCGGACCCAGACCGGATCCTCCGATGCCGATCCACAGCACATCGGTGAACGAGCCACCGCCGGGAGCGGTGAGCTCGCCGGCCAGAACCTGGCGCCCGAAGCTTTCGATGCGGTCGACTTCCTGCCCGATGTGGAGGCCGGCGGCGGGATCGGGGGCCAGCTCGGGAGCCCTGAGCCAGTAGTGCCCCACCTGGCGTTGTTCATCGGGGTTGGCGATGGCCCCCTGCTCCAGGGACTGCATCGCCGCAAAAGCCTGATCCATCGCCGGGGTGAGGCGGGTCAGATCCGCCTCACCCACGCCCATCCGGCTGATATCGAGCCAGAGGCCGAGGGCGTCGTCGTACCAGAGCAGATGGCAGAACCGCTGCCAGAGGCCGGCGGAGTCCTGACCGTCGAACGCTGGAAGCGAAGTCATGGCTCCTGGTATGCCTCTCTCGGGCCATACAAAACCATGGCCTGCGCTTCGGCGAAGTCCTACCGGCCACTGCGCATTGCGGCTGTGTGGGCCAGAAAACAGACCGATCGACCGGCCTGGGAATTCGACAAATAATCCTTACAATCTCCTTCTAACCCTGACAACAGCGACCGTTCCGCCGCCACCCTGCAGAGCCTCCTTGCGTACCATTCTCCTCCCGATCTTCCTGGCCGGGCTGGTCACCACGGTTGCCTCCCCGCTGATGCGCTCGCTGTCGGGCCGCACTCTCTCTGCTGACCGCGGCATCGAAACCGCGACAATCGCGGAATCCACCACCGAAGGGCAGCGTCCCGATCCGGTCGATTTCACTCCCGAGGAGCTGCAGGAACTGCATCGACGCTTCGGTGTGCATGGTCCCCAGCCGCGGCTGGCCCAGCTGTTCACCACCGGCATTGACCAGCTGCAGCCCCTGCGCAGCCACACCTACGGGCGGATTGAGGAACTGCAACCGCTGATCCTCAGTGAATGCCAGCGCCATTCGATCAACCCGATGCTGGTGGCGGCGGTGCTGTTCGACGAACTCCAGCACGCCAAACCCGGCGAAGACCATCCGATCGCCGCCAGCTCCGGTCTGTTCAACACCCATGGTCCTGCCCAGCTGAGCGTGGGCGAGATGGTCAAACAGGGATTGCTCTCCAGTGATGCCACCCCTGAGGAGGTGGCCCAGGCCCGCTTGCGGCTGCTCGATCCCGATCAGAACATCCAGCTGCTGGTGGGCAAGTTCGCCCGCCTGAAGAAAGCCCTGCGGCTGCGCTCCGATCACCTGCTGATGGCCAGTGGATCGCCGCGGGACGCCAAGGCGCTCGCCACCCTGGCCTACCTGCACAACGGCAAGCTCGATTACCCCTCCCGCGTCCTGCGCTACATGCAGGATCCCGAGCTGCACGCCCTGATCTACGGAACCCGAAAACCCCTCACCAGCCCCCTGATCTGATCGGCTGATTTGGTCGGCCTCCCGAGCGGATCAGCAGCGGCTGACGCCGAGGGCCAGGAGTCGTTGCTGCAGCTGGTTCCAGTCGAAGCTGCGTGGATCGGCACGCTCGGCCGCCAGATCCACATGCCGATGGGTGGTGATGTGATCGGCGGGAATCGAGTACCGACGCATCCAGTCGGCCAGCACCACGGCCATGGCGTCGTACTGGGAACTGGTGTAGCCGCTGTGCCCCTGCTCCTCGTCCTCCCCGTCGATCGGGGTTTCGAGGCTCAGATGCAGGGCGAAATTGTTGATCGATCCGCCCACCCGGGGATTGGTCACCACCCAGCGGCCGTTGAAGGCGGAATTGCCGGCGCCGAAAGCCCGCCGCGCGGGATCGAGGACCCTGACCACCTCGCCTTTCTGGCCAATCAGGGTGTGGTAGCTCACCTGGTCGTCGTCGCGGGGGTGCGGGGTGACGAAGGTGTTGATCGCGGAGTTGAGTCCGTAGACGGTCTCGTGCAGAACGATCACGCGGGGGGTGGGATCCACCGGGTTGCCGTAGGCATCCCGGCGGTAGCGTTCGCCGTAATTGGTGGGATCGATCCGCAGCCGTTTGGCTTCCCGATCGAGATCGGCGAGGCGCGCCTGCAGTCGATCGCGAAGCTGGGCGGGCACCGAAGGGCAGGAGGCCCGCAGCGGACTGGTCCAGTTGCGGGCAGCGGGCGGTCGCGGCGGCGGGCGGCGGGCCGGCGGCGCCGCCTCAGGGCTGCTGGGTGTCTGACGAACCTCCTCGAGCAGTTCGAGCAGGGAGGGGCGCGTACCGGCATTGCTCGGAGGCATCAGCAGATTGCGCGCCAGCCACCCCAGACCCACCATGCTGAACACGGCGGCGGCGGCAACGGCCATCAGCAGGGGACGCTGCTCGGTGTTCATGGCACCAGGGCGAGCCAGCGGGCGCGCTGTTCGGAGACCGCGGCAGGGGCCTCCGGATCGATCTCAAGCCGCCAGCGGCTGACCACGGGCGGATCCGCCTGGAGGCGGGTGGTGCGCACCACACCCTCACGGCAGAAGAGCACCTCCAATGCCGCCGGCACCAGTAGCTCAGGGCCCGCGGAAACGGGAAGAAAACGATCGGCGGGATCATCGTTGCGGCGCAGCCGCAGACTCTCAACGGCCAGCAGCTCGTCGCCGACCAGCAGACCCGCCCGCTGGGCCGGCCCGTTGCGCTCCACCCGTTTCAGCAGCAGCCCCCCTTCAGAAGCAGGCTCGCACTGGATGCCGAGATGGGGAGTGGTGGTCGATTCGGATACCAATCGAAGACCCACGTCCGCAAGATAGGCATCAACATCGGGATCATCGGTGCTTGTGAGCCATAGCGGCAGAAGGGTGGACAGATCCCCGGCCTGGTTGGCAAAGGCGGCCACCAGATCCTGCTGGCGGTAGCCCCTGCCCCAGCGCCCATGGGACTGCCAGAGCTCACGCAGCACCACCGCCAGAGCGGAGCCGTGACGCCGCAGGTGCAGATCAAGCACCAGGGCCAGCACCGCACCCTTGAGGTAATAGCTGATCTGATTGTCGGCGGAATGGGCATCCTGCCGATAGAGCTTCACCCAGGCTTCCTCGCTGCTCTCCACCAGGCTCTGCACGCTTCGGCCGGGGGTGAGGCGATAACGGCTGAGATCGGCGCCGAGATCCTCCAGCAGTTCGGCCTCGGTGCCAATGCCGGCACTCAGCGGCAGAAACTGGTCGTAGTAGCTGGTCACCCCTTCGGCGAACCAGAGGGTGGGCACGATCGAGGCGCGGTCGTAATCGATCGGGGTGAGTTCGGCCGGCCTCAGCCGGCGCACATTCCACTGGTGCAGGTATTCGTGGGCCACCAGCTGCAACAGCTTGCGGCGGCCATCGGAGCGGGCCAGGGCCCGGCGGCCGAACTGCAACACGCTGGCGTGGTCATGCTCCAGGCCGCCGTAGCCGTTCTCCAGCAGATGGAGCACGAATAGATAGGGATCCCCCGGCGGGGCGGGAACATCCATCAAGCGGCAGCAGGCCAGGCAGACCCGCTCCACATCGGCGAGCCAACAGGGATCGGAGGCGACCAGGTCGCCGCCCATGCCGACCCAGCGATGGGCCACCCCGGCCACCTGGAATCCATGGCACGGATGGGCACCGGCCTCGAGCGGGGCATCGATCAGAGCATCGAAGTCAGGGGCCTGCCAGCAGAGGGGAGCGAGCTGCTCGAGCGGGAGGAAGGCCTGCCAGCCCTCGGGCAGCTGCAGTTCGAGCCGGTGGGGGGACCAGCGTTCCCCCTCCACCTGCAGCACCACTCCGGCCAGGGCCAGGAAGGCATGGTCACCGCTGAGTCGGCAGGTGCGCACCGTGAGCTCGGTGGCCAGAATCCGATACCGGATCCGCAGCGGCTCAAGGCTGGAGAGCTCCACCCGCCAGGCGGAGGGTTCGACTCGCTGCAACGGCAGGGGCCTGTCGCCCTGGAGCAGCTCCAGCCCCTCCAGGGTGCGCACGTAGTCGCGTATCAGGTACGAACCCGGGGTCCAGGCCGGCAGCCGCAGCACCAGGCGCGGAAAGCGGGGAACCACCTGGATCTCCACCTCCACCAGCTGCCGCTCGGGGGACCGGAGATCCAGCCGCACGCTGGGACCACAGGCTGGGGAAACACTGCTCACGCCGCCGTCAGACCTCCAGTTCGACCACCGCACCGGCTGGCAGCGAAGCCAGCTGGCGCAGGGCGAGGCGGGCGGCGTAGGCGCGGGTGAGCCGACCGAGCAGGGTCTGGAGGGAGCGGGAACGGCTGAGCCGCTGCAGGTCTCCGACCAGGGCCAGGGAGCCGTCCCGCTGGCGTTGCCAGCCGAGCACCTTGCCCTCGCCCAGGGTCACCTGCAGGTCCACCGGTTCGGATTCGCCGGCGAAACCGCGCAGACTGCCGCCTCTGCGGGGCTGCAGACCGAGCGATACCAGCGTGTTCGCCAGACACTCGGCATCACGCAGCACCGTTGGCAGGATGGAGAGATGGGACATGGATCCAATGCCCGATTCCTGGGACCCTAGCGATCTCGAGGCCGCAGTCCAGTGGCCGATGCCACAGCCTTGGCCTTCCCATCCACCGCTGCGCCTCGGCGTGATGGCCTCCGGCAGCGGCAGCAACTTCGAAGCCCTGGTCCAGGCCTGCCGCAGCGGCCCTCTGGCGGCCACGGTGGAACTCTTGGTGGTGAACAACGGCGACTGCGGGGCACGGCAACGGGCTGAACGGCTGCAAGTGCCCTGCCGCTGGATCGACCACCGCCGTCACGCCAGCCGGGAGGAACTGGATACCGCCCTGATCGGGGCCTTCCGCGACGAGGCGGTGGATCTGGTGGTGATGGCCGGCTGGATGCGGATCGTGAGCCCGGTGCTGATCGCGGCCTTCCCGGAGCGACTGGTGAACATCCACCCCTCGCTGCTGCCCAGCTTCCGGGGCCTCGATGCGGTGGGCCAGGCGCTGGCGGCGGGGGTGCGCCTGGCCGGCTGCAGCGCCCATCTGGTAGCGCCGGAGGTGGATGCCGGACCGATCCTGGTGCAGGCCGCTGTACCGGTGTTTCCCGACGACGACCACCCCCGTCTCTCCGCCAGGATCCAGCGGCAGGAACATCGGATCCTGCCGCTGGCGGTGGCGCTGGCGGCGGCTCGGCTGAACGGCTGAACAGCTGAGCGGCCCGGCGATTCAGGGGTAGAAGGGCAGCAGCGGCAGGCCTGTGCTGGCCTCGAGGCCCGCCATCAGGTTGAGGCACTGCACCCCCTGGCCGGCCTGGCCCTTGACGAGGTTGTCGATCGCGCTCATCACGATCAGCTGGCCGGTGCGCTTGTCCACCTGCACCGAAAGCAGGCAGCGGTTGGTCTGGCGCACCCATTTGGTGGAGGGGTAGGTGCCCACCGGCAGCACCGCCACGCTGGGGCTGTGGCGATAGGCGGCGGCCAGCAGGGTGCTGCAGTCGTCGGCGGTGAGCCCGGGATCCCGCAGGCGGGCGTAGACGGTGGCCAGCAGGCCGCGCACCATCGGCATCAGGTGGGGTGTGAACTGGAGCTGGATCGGCTGGCCGGCGGCCTGGCCCGCCAGCTGCTCGATCTCGCTGGTGTGACGATGGCCCACCACGCCGTAGGGGGCCACGGCTTCGCCCGCCTCCGCCAGCAGCAGGTGCGCCTTGGCGGCCCGGCCGCCGCCGGAGGTGCCGGTCTTGGCGTCAATCACGCTGCCACCGGTCTCGATCAGCCCCTGGTGCAGAAACGGCAGCAGGGCCAGCAGGCTGGCGGTGGGGAAGCAACCGGGAGCCGCCACCAGCCGCGCCTGCCGGATCCGTGCCTGCTCCACCTCCACCAGGCCATAGACGGCCTCTTCACAGAGATCGGCGTCGGTGCGGGGCACCTCGCGGGCCTCGGTGGCATACACCTCTTTCCACTGCGCCAGGGAGCGGTAGCGGTAATCGGCGGAGAGATCCACCACCCGCACGCCGCGGTTCAGCAGCTCGGGCACCAGGGAGGCCGCCAGGCCGTTGGGCAGGCTCAGCACCGCCAGGTCGGCGGCGGCGGCGATCGCCTCGGGGTCGGGGCTCTGGACCACCAGATCCTGGGGCAGAGGGAGAAACGGCACCAGTTCGCTCCAGCGTTTGCCGCTGCTGCGCTCTCCACCGAGAAACGTCACCGAAAGATCGGGGTGGCCCTGCAGCAGCCGCAAGGTCTGAAGTCCGCCGTAACCGCTCGCACCGATGACTGCGACGCGCTTGCCTGCCATGCCCTGGGGTCGGGAACGCCAGATCGTACCGGGCTCTATAAAGAGGGATTGCGCAGGGCCCCTGCCGGCACCCTTACCGCCCTGTCCGACCAGCCCTCCCCCGCGTTGATCACCCCTTGACCGTCCGCAGCGAAGTGCCCCCCGCCGCCGGCAACCGTGCCGAAAACCAGATTCAGTTCGATGCCATCGCCGATGCGCTGGCGGCCATTCGCAATGGCGAATCGATCGTGGTGGTGGATGACGAAAACCGGGAAAACGAAGGCGACCTGATCTGTGCCGCCCAGTTCGCCACACCACAGCAGATCAATTTCATGGCCACGGAGGCCAGGGGCCTGATCTGCCTGGCGATGGAGGGGGAGCGGCTGGATGCGCTCGACCTGCCGCTGATGGTGGATCGCAACACCGACAGCAACCAGACCGCCTTCACCGTGAGTGTGGATGCGGGACCGGAAAACGGGGTGGGAACGGGAATCTCGGCGGAGGACCGGGCCCGCACGATCCAGGTGGCGATCCATCCCGGCAGCCGGCCTGCGGATCTGCGCCGGCCCGGCCATGTGTTCCCCTTGCGCGCCAGGGAGGGGGGAGTGCTGAAGCGGGCCGGGCACACTGAGGCGGCCGTGGACCTCTCCCGCCTGGCGGGGCTCTATCCCGCCGGGGTGATCTGCGAGATCCAGAACGCCGATGGCTCGATGGCCCGGCTGCCGCAGCTGGTGGCCTACGCCCGCCACCACGGCCTGCGGTTGATCTCGATCGCCGACCTGATCCGCTACCGGCTCGACACCGAGCGGTTCGTGCGGCGCCAGGCGGAGGCGCAGCTGCCGAGCGCCTTCGGCCAGTTCCGGGCGATCGGGTACCGCAATGAGCTCGACGGCAGCGAGCATGTGGCGTTGGTCAAGGGCACACCGGAGCGGGCCGGCGGGCCTGT
>JBKDOV010000083.1:0-3081 GCA_046342815.1 Cyanobacteriota bacterium | reverse complement strand
GGGAGGAGCCCAGGAGATAACCGCTGCCTGGGAGGAGGGAAAGGGAGACGGTTTCGTCGGCTTCTACGGAGGAATCGGCGATGGGATCGACGATCAGGGAAGCGGTGAGTGCGCCAGGAGCGAAGGTGATCGAGGAGGGGAGGGAGGCGTAATCGCTGCCTGCCGTGGCGGAGCCGGCGATGGAGAAGGAAACGGTGAGCGGATCAACGCCAGCGTCGGAGCGAGAGAAGGTGAACACCAGATTCGAGTCCCCGTCCTCCTGCACCTGCAGCCATTCCCCTGCCAGGCTGACGACCGGCAGAGGCTCGCTGTTGGTGATCGTGCCGGAGATCAGATACGAGCCGATGCTGGCGTAGTCGCTGTAGCCGGTGGGGGAGCTCTGGGTGGGGTCGCCGTAGCCCGTGCCATCGAGCCGCAGGTAATAGAGGCCAGCGGGAAGTCCGCTCAGCGTGAGGCTGGCTGCCAGGCCTGCGGGATTGCTGCTGGCCACAACGGTGCCCTCGTTGTTGAGCAGATCCACCGAGAGGTCGAGGTTTGTGCCGTTATCTGCCCAGCTTGTGTTGGCGACCGCATCACTCACACTGGAGAAGTATGGAGTGAAGGAACCACCCCAGGTGCCATCGTCATCGATATAGGAGCTGTACACATAGGGGTTGAACTGCAGGTTGAGGTCTCCCGCGTTCAGCAGTTGAAACTGGTACCAGTCGGTATCGGCTGCGGTCTGGATGGTGCCGTACTGGCTGGCCGTGCCTGCGGTGAGGATCAGGGGCGTGGCGGTCTGGGGGGAGTTGCCTTCCTGATCCTGCTGGGGGGCGACACCGAGATTGCTGCTGAGGATGGCCAGATCGTCGGCACCCTTGTTGTAATTGGCGGTGCTGCCCCCGTTGTTGCTGATGTAATAGATGCCGTTGTCCCAGGTGGTGACGCTCTTGTAATAACCAACCCCCATGATCGGGGCCCAGCCGTTTTCGCCACTGCCGTGCCCCTGGTAGTAGCCCACGGTGGTGGTGCCGTCGAAGCTGCCGTCATGGGATAGGCCCAGGGTATGGCCTACCTCATGGCTGATCGCCTCCGAAACACCGAGCAGGGAGGTGTTGTAGACGAAGGCGGGAGTATCGCTATCCCAGCTGAAGCTGTTGATGTAGGCAATCCCTCCTGCCGAGCCGGAGGAGGGGCCGTAGTTGGTGATCACCACGCGCACCCCATAAAAGGGATCGGTGCTGTTGCTTTTGATCAGCCAATCCACCGGGGGCGCCTGGGTCGTCACATTGACGTCAAAGCAGCTGAAATCGGCGGACACCCGTTGCCATACCTGCTGGATGCGGGTGAGTTCGGCGCTGCTGAAGCTGCTGCGATCGGTATCCAGCGAGAAGGCGGGGGAGCTGAAGCTGCTCCCCATCGTGGAATTGTTCCAGGCGGTGCCGGTGGTGGTGTGCCCGTCGAAATCGAGATAGATCGTGGTGCTGGCCCACGGATTGGAGTTCAGCAGAAAGGTCTGATCCAGCGATGCCAGCGGGGCTGAGAGCCGCACACTGCCGGTGTCGTTGAGGCCCAGAGATTCCATCAGGCTCAGGTCCTGGGGAAGGGCCTCGCACCATTCGAATGCGTGCTCGTGTCCGTCGGCTGGCTGGGAAGGCTGTCCGGCTGTCTCCGCCCAGGTTTGCGACTGGCCGGGGCTGACAGCAGGGCGGGGAGCCTGGCCCTCAGGGGCGGCCGTGGCAGCGTCCGTTGCCGATGGTGGCGGCGCTCCTGGATCCGGAGCCGCTTCCGCCTCCGCCTCCAGTGCTGCAACCGGGGCAGGGACCGCGACAAGGTCCTCCCCGCGGCCCACCAGCTTGCCCAGCAGCGAAAGCAGCCAAGGGGAAAGCAGCAGTGAACCTGCCGAACCTTCGGCTGCCATAAGAAAACCCTGATCCGGATCACTTCATTTCAATACATTTGCGCACAAACTGGGGTGGATCGGTCAGAAGCTTCATCGATCACGCTTTTTTGGCACGATCTTCCTCATATTTTAATTTTCGCTTCGGATACACTTTGTTCGATTTGAGTAATTCGCTTCGCTGAACGAGGGTCTCGTTTGTTTCCCGAAGGCCGGTTGGCGGGATTTTGCCGCGCTGTCCGCCATGATTCCTGTACGTGTCTGGCTTTCTGGTCGTGTCCGCATCCGCCCGCACCGGCAGCATTCACCGCGTCACCGGCGAAACCGACGTACGCGTGACCCTGGGCCTCGATGGCAGCGGGAGCTGCCAGGTGAGCACCGGCGTGCCGTTTCTCGACCACATGCTCCACCAGATCAGCAGCCATGGGCTGATCGACCTGGAGATCCAGGCCAGCGGCGATACCCATATCGACGACCACCACACCAATGAGGATGTGGGCATCGCCGTGGGCCAGGCCCTCGCCAAGGCCCTGGGCGATCGGCGCGGCATCCACCGCTTCGGCCATTTCGTGGCACCGCTGGATGAGGCGCTGGTGCAGGTGGCGCTGGATTGCAGCGGCCGTCCGCACCTGAGCTATGGGCTGCAGATCCCGGCCCAGAAGATCGGCAGCTATGACACCGAGCTGGTGAAGGAGTTCTTCGTAGCCGTGGCCAACAACAGCGGCCTCACCCTGCACATCCGCCAGCTGGACGGGGTGAATTCGCACCACATCGTGGAAGCCTGCTTCTAGGCGTTTGCAAGGGCGCTGCGGATGGCCACCGAGCTGGACCCCCGCCGGGCAGGTGCGGTGCCCAGCAGCAAAGGGGTGCTGGAACAGGCGGGGGGGTGAAGGGGGGGCTCTTCAGGGCATCAAGGCGCGAGCAGCGCTAGGCAATCTTTTGAGGATCAATGCCATAGGAGGGCTGCAGGAATGCAGCACTTTCCAATCGCTTCCCCAACGAATCTGACGTGTTTTTGTGAAGCCTGAAAGCTTCTGCTGAGGTTCAGTCTTCTTAGGTTTTTGATGTGAGGTCAGATCCCATTTGTGTGTCGCCATGCTTCACGGGCGACGAAGGGATCTGGCGTCTTTCCATCATTCACCCCCCAAGGAGCTCACCGTGGAAAAGCAACCGCAGGATGGGAAGCGTTACCCGGAATTCGT
>JBKDOV010000082.1:0-31855 GCA_046342815.1 Cyanobacteriota bacterium | reverse complement strand
TATTGCAGTTTGCTGATCTGCTGGTCCATCTGCATCATGTCCTGGAGCAGCAGTTGGGCCGTGCGCGGTAGATCGGAAAACTCGTAATCCTTGTTGTTGAAATTGAGCTTCAGATTCGTCGCCTGGGGCGTGGTCGTTGTCATCATCAGGTGCGTAATGATGGAGTGGCCGTCGGCAGAATCCGTGGCTGCAAGGCCGCTCCGCCGACTCTCTTTCCTAGGCGCGATTGGTTGCCCTGCAGCGGGCACAGCATCTTTGCGGTAGCGCTGCACCATCCGCCCCGCTGGCTTCCTTTCCCCGGCCATCGTGTTCTTCAGGGATCGCAGCTGTGCGGGGGGCCGCCCGTGGAATCTGCTGCCGAGGGGGCGCTGAGCACCGGTACGCCCGGGGCGCAGGTCTGGTGGCTGGAGGACGACCGGGAGCTCTGCCGCCTGCTGGCGGGTCGGCTGAGGGCCTGCGGTTGGCACCTCTCCCTCTTCCACCGGGCCGATGCCCTGATGGCGGCGTTGCAGCGGCAGGAGCCCGATCTGCTCCTGCTCGACAGCCTCCTGCCCGGCATGAACGGACTGCTGCTGCTCGAGCGGCTGCGCCGCGAAAACCAGCGCTTTCCGGTGCTGATCCTTTCGGCCCTGGGAGCGCCGGATCAGCGGATCGAGGGTCTGGCCACCGGTGCCAACGACTACCTGTCCAAGCCGTTTCGCTTTCAGGAGCTGGTGTGGCGGATCGAACGGCTGCTGCAGGAGGTGCCGCCCCGCCTGATGCTTCCCGGTGCCCAGAAGGGGGCCCTGCCGCTCGGCCCCCTGGCGCTTGAGCCCTATCGCGGTTGCCTCCACACCCCCGGCGGTGCGGCGGTGCCCCTGAGCAGGGGCGACAGCGCCCTGCTGCTGGCGTTGCTGCAGGTGCCCGGAGCGGTGCTCAGCCGGGAGCAGCTGGCCCGGGCCAGCGGCTCCCTGGTGGATGTGACCAGCAGCCGCACCCTCGATGTACGCCTCTCACGGCTGCGGCGCCAGTTGCTTCAGCTCTCCGCCGGTGGCGTCAGCATCGAGGCGGTGCGAGGCAAGGGCTACAGGCTTGCCTTGCCCCCGTCCCCTGCGGCTCCGTAGTCAGCGATTTCGCGCACAACTGTCCCCTTGCGAGGGGGGCGGCATCCCTCTGGCGGGGGGTCTCAGGTTCACCGATGCTGCGGAGGATGGACAGGTACGCATCTTCCGTCTTTCAGGCGGCCGCTTCGATGGCTTCAGACGGTCCTTCCGCTGCCCGTCTTCAGGTGGTCCAGCGCTCCCCGCGGCGCGTCAGTGTCACGATCCCCCACGCTCTCTATGCGGAGCTGCTGGAGCGCTCCGACCTCGAGGGCCGCAGCGTCAGCAACCTGGCTGCCTTTCTGCTGGAGTTCGGGTTGCAGCGTCTCTCCCAGCCGCCGTCCGCTCCGCCGGTTTTCGCCGCTCCCCGCACCGCAGCGCGCTAAGGATGCCGCGCCGGATCCTGGGGGACCGTCTCAGGCAGTTCCACCAGGCCGGCCTTCAGGGCCAGCACCAGGGCCTGGGTGCGATCCCGTGCCCCGAGCTTCTGCAGGATCGCTTTCACGTGGGATTTCACGGTTTCGTGGGAGAGAAACAGCTGCTGGGCGATCTCTCCATTGGTGCGTCCCGCCGCAATTCCCGCCAGCACCTCCTGTTCCCTGGCCGTCAGCAATCCCGCCAGCTCCGGGGCCGGCTGGGGGCGGCTGCGTTCCTGGCGGCGCTTCAGGGCTCGGATGCGGGCCAGCAGTTCGTCGATTGAGAACGGCTTCACCAGGTAGTCGTCGATGCCCAGATCCAGGGCCTGCACCCGATCACTCACCTCGTCGTGACAGGTGAGCATCAGCACCGGTGGGGTGGGCCCCTGGCGCAGCATGCTGCGGAACACATCCAGGCCGGAGAAATCGGGTAGATCCCAGTCGAGGATCACCATTTCGGGGGCTGGTGCCTGGCGCAGCCTGGCCAGGGCGGCCGCCCCTGTGCCGACCACCATCGGCTCGAATCCTTCGCTCTCCAGTTCGAGGGCCAGACATTCGGCCAGCTGCGTGTTGTCTTCAACAATGAGCAGCTTCATCGCGGCGCCAATCCTTGGCTGAGTCTGCCACGAATTGTGGTTGTTGTATTACTGCAGAGCAAGGGCGTCGTCCGTGCATCGGATCTGCAGCAGCTGTGATTAATCGCGTCATGGACCCGCCGGTCGTTGTCTGGATGTGTTTTTATTTGATCGCCCGCAAAAGATCGCCTTCGTTCTAGTGATGATGCGCAGGTTGCGTGGCTCCTGGTTCCTTCTGCTGTTGGTTTGTATTGCCTGTGTGCGGCTGCGCGAGTCGGTTCGGGTGCCTGTATCCAGTTGGCCGAATGATGAGCTTTTCCATCTCGCCAAGATCAATCGCCTCGATTCCAAGCGGGATCTGAATCTGGAGATTGCCTACTACAAGGACCCTCAACTGATCGTCAGTGACTTCGCCTGGGGCCGGTTGCGGCTCGCCATGCTCACCACGGTGGAATTGGCGGATGTCTGCGCTCGCGTGCCGGATCGCTGCCCCGTGGTGGTGATGGTGCTCGATGAATCCCGGGGGGGACATCAGTTGCTGGCCGCTCCGGAGATCCGGTCGGTGCGGGATCTCAGGGCCAGGCCGGTGGGGGTCATGCCCACCAGCCTCGGCCCCTACCTGGTGGCCCGGGCGCTGCAGAAGGAAGGGCTCCGCCTGCAGGACGTGGTTCTGCGTATCCAGTCCGTGGAGGGGATGCTGGAGGCGATGAGCCAGGGGCAGTTGGCCGCCGCGGCGATGTTTCCCCCCTTCGGTGAGCGGGTGTTGCGCAGCGGCGGCGCCCGGCTGCTGTTCGACAGCAGCCAGATCCAGGGAGAGATCTTTGATGTGCTGGTGGTGGATCGGGCCTATCTGCGTGGTCACGGTGAGGAGGTGGCCCGCCTGATCCGGGTCTGGCAGGACGCCCAGGATTTCGCCCGCAGCCGGCCCCAGCTCGCCGCCCGCCAGCTGGCCGCCAGGGAGGGATGGACGCTGGCCGAATGGCAGCAGGCGCAACGGGGCCTGCACAGTCCGTCCCTGCGGCAGCAGCTCTCGATGCTGGCCCCCGGCGGCGCGCTGGCCCGCAATCTGCGGGAGGTGCGGGATCGGCAGGCGGAACTGGGTCTGTTGCCCAAGCAATCCAAGTTGCCGGAGGTCAGCGATCAGCCGTTGCGGCAGGCACTGCAGCTTCCCTGATCGGCAGGGAGAGCACGAAGGAGCTGCCCCCTCCGGGCCGGTTCTCCACCGCAATGGTTCCCCCCAGCGAAGTCACCAGGCTGTGGACGATGAACAGCCCAAGGCCGCTGCCCGCCTGGGCGCCGGCCGTACTGCTGCGGAAGAAGCGCTCGAACACCCTGGGCAGCTCTTCCACCGGGATGCCGATGCCCCGGTCGTGCACCCCCAGTTCCATCTGACCGTACCTGGATCGCAGGGTGATCTGGATCGGGGCATCGCTGGGCGAATACTTGTGGGCGTTCTCCACCAGATTCAGCAGCACCTGCCGCAGCCGCGGACCATCGGTGAGCGTCTGCCACTGCTGCGTCTGCCGCTGCTGTGGGCTCTCCCCGAGCAGCATCGCCTGCACCGGCCGCTCCAGGGCCTCGCTGGCCGAGGCGGCCACCTCCTCGATCAGGGCGGCCAGGTTCACCGGCGTGGCGGCCAGGGGAAGCTGGCCGGCTTCGCGGCGCGAGAGGTCGAGCAGATCGTTGAGCAGCTGGTTCATCCTTTCCACCTCCCGCATCGAAATCCCCAGGATTCGTCGCTGCTCTTCGTGCAGGTTGTCGTAGCGATGCAGCAGCCGCCCCTGGTAGAGCTTCAACACCGCAAGGGGGGTGCGCAGTTCATGGCTCACGGCGTTCACGAACTGGCGTTGCTGATCCATGCCCAGATCCAGCCGTTGCAGCAGATGGCTGATCACCTCGCTCAGTTCCCGCACCTCCAGGGGGGCATGCTGCAGATCGAGCCGTTCGGGGGTGAGATTTTCCGGGGTCACGCTGGCGGCCATCCGATTGATCGATCGCAGCGGCTGCACCACCCGCCGGGTGAGGAAGGTGGCGGCTAGGGTTCCGGCCAGCAGGCTCAGGCCCCAGACGGTGGCGGCTTCCAGGGTGTAGCGATTCAGGAATTTCCTGTAGGCCGTTGTGTCTTCGATCACCCAGAGCGAGGTGAAGTAGTTGAGCCTTTGCGCACGCTGCACCCGATACCCCTTCGAGCCCAGGGTCAGGAATTGCTCTCCGTTGTTGTCGATGTTCAGGGAGAGCTCCCGCAGCTGCGAATCGCTGATCCCGGCGAACTGGCTGGCATGGCGGGTCTCGGCAGCGGCGGGGGCGATCACCTGGCCATCGGCATGGGCAAGCCAGAACTTCAGCTCAGGCATCGAGTTCCTGGCCAGCACCTGGCTCAGGATCTTTCCTCTTTGCTCTTCGGGTACGAGGATCAGTCCATTGAAAAGTTGGCTGATCGTCTCGGCTTGCCAGCGGATCGTTTCCCTGTGTTCCTCGAGGATGGCCCGGCGGCTGAGCCGATAGCTGGAGAGGGTGGCCAGGCTCAGCACCACGGCGATGGTGCCCACGCTGACCAGCAGCATCTGGCCCTGGAGGCTGTGCCAGAAGGCGTGGTTCTGCCGCAGCCCGTTGCGCCCCTGGCCTGAGGGCCTGCCCAAAGCGGATCAGCTGCAGGATCGACCAAAACCTACGGCCCATCTCCCTTGCCTCGCTTCCCTCTGCGGAGGGAAGCGCTGGTCTGGCTAGGCTGATCCCATAAGCAAACGTGAGGAGAGTACCTCCGATGACCCGCTTCCCCGCTGGCCTTTCGATCGCCGCTGCCGCCCTGGCCCTGTTCGCCCTGCCGGCCCAGGCCGCCCAGCCGCTTCCCTGCGCCCCTGCCCAGCCCGCTGCCGTGGCAGCGCCGGCCCCGTGCGAGCGCCCCGTTCCCCCCTGCGCCCCCGTCGAACTCCCCTGCCACCGCTGAGGCTCGCCGCTTCACACTCCTTTACGTGATGATGGGGGCGTCCGCGCCTTCCTCCGGCCATGCCCGTTGCCCCCAGTCGTGAGCGCCAAGCGGCTTCCTCCGGTTCCTCCTTCGACCGCGACGACTGGGCCAGCGCCTTCGGCAACGTGGGCGAGGAGCTCACCGAGGTGCCCGTGACCGCCGTGCGCGGCACCATCCCCGCCGAACTGAAGGGCACCCTCTCTCGCAATGGGCCGGGCCGGCTGGAGCGCGGTGGCACCTGGGTGCACCACCCCTTTGATGGCGACGGCATGATCACCGCCCTGCGCTTCGGCGCCGGTGGCGTGACCCTCACCAACCGCTTCGTGCGCACCGAAGGCTGGCAGGCCGAGGAGCAGGCCGGCCGCATGCTCTATCGCGGCGTCTTCGGCACCCAGAAGCCCGGCGGTCTGCTGTCCAATGCCTTCGATCTGCGGCTCAAGAACATCGCCAACACCCACGTGGTGCGGCTCGGCGACGAGCTGCTGGCCCTCTGGGAGGCGGCCGAGCCCCATGCCCTCGATCCGGTGAGTCTCGAAACCCGGGGCATCTCGCTGCTGGATGGTGTGCTGCGCCCCGGCGAGGCCTTCAGCGCGCACCCCCGCTTCGATCCCGGCCACCACGGCGAACCGCGGATGGTCACCTTCGGCGTCAAGGCCGGGCCGCGCAGCACCATCCGCCTGATGGAGTTCGCCACCGAAGGCCCCCGCGCTGGCCAGCTGCTCAGTGATCGCCGCGAGGGGTTCAAGGGCTTCGCCTTCCTCCACGACTTCGCAATCACCCCCAACTGGGCGGTGTTCCTGCAGAACGCGATCGATTTCAACCCCCTGCCCTTCGTGCTCGGCCAGAAGGGGGCGGCCCAGTGTCTGGCCTCCCGGCCCGGCGGCCAGGCCCAGTTCTGGCTGATCCCCAGGGATTCCGGTGCCTTCGCCGGCCAGCCGCCACGGATCGTGCCGGCTCCCGAAGGCTTCGTGTTCCATCACCTCAATGCCTGGGAGGAGGGCGAGGCCGTGGTGGTGGAGAGCATCTTCTACGCCGATTTCCCCTCGATCGGTCCCGATACCGATTTCCGCAGCATCGATTTCGATCTCATCCCCGAGGGGCTGCTGGAGCGCTGCACGATCGATCTCACCACCAACACCGTGCGCACCGAGCGGCTGAGCGAGCGCTGCTGCGAATTCGCCATGGTCAATCCCAGCCGCGAGGGCCTCAGCAGCCGCTACGCCTGGATGGCGGTGGCCGAGCGCGAAACCGGCAACGACCCGCTGCAGGCGATCAAGAAGCTGGATCTGGTCAACGGCGATCGGCGGCTGTGGAGCGCCGCGCCGCGGGGCTTCGTGAGCGAACCGGTGATGGTGCCGCGGCCCACGCCGGCCGGCGGCCCGGCACCCGCTGAAGACGATGGCTGGGTGCTCACCCTGATCTGGAACGGCGCCCGCCGCGGCAGCGATCTGGTGATCCTCGATGCCGCCTCCATGGAAGAGCTGGCGGTGGTGGAGCTGCCGCTGGCGATCCCCTACGGCCTCCACGGCAGCTTCGTGGAGGGGTGATGCGCTGATGCGCCGACGCTAAGATGTGTGTTGAAGATGTGTTGCCATGCGAACCACGCTGGACATCGAAGACGATGTGTTGGCTGCCGCTAAGGAACTGGCACGCCGGCAGGGCGTCTCCGCTGGTCAGGTGATTTCAAGGCTGTTGCGTTCTGCCCTGACCGGAGAGGCTCCAACCCAGCGCCACGGGGTTGCCACTGTGGCTGGATTCCGTCCCTTTGCGTCCAGCCATCAACAGCTGGTCCACAACGAACAGATCGATCAGTTGCGCGATCTCGAAGGCATCTGATGCGTGCCCTCCTGGATGTGAATGTGATCATCGCCCTGCTCGACAGTGCGCACGTGATGCATGCCTCCGCCTGCACCTGGCTCGAGCGGAATCTTGACCAGGGCTGGGCTACCTGCCCGCTTACGCAAGCCGGAGTAGTGCGCATCATGGCGCAGCCCGCCTATCCCAATCAGCAACCGGCCCAGCAGGTGGCGGCCCGTTTGGCCGAGGCCTGTGACCATCCCAGCCATGCCTTCTGGCCCCAGCAGATCAGCCTGCTCCAGGATGGCCTGATTCGCTGGGAGCGAATTCTCGGTCCTCGTCAGATCACCGATGCCTATCTGCTGGCCCTGGCCGTTGCCAATGGCGGTCGGTTGGTGAGTTTTGATCAAAGGCTCGATCCCCTACATGTACCCGGCGCCCAAGCAAGCCATCTCTGTGTGATCGCTTCTGATGGCGCCGATGCCGGCTGAATCCATCGGACGGAACCGGCACAGCGCCATCGCCTGCGAACGAAAGCACAGCCCTTCAGCCGCCCCGCTTCAAAGCGGCTGTCCCTCCGCCACCACCGGATTGCGGAGCGTGCCGATCCCCTCGATCGTGATCTCCACCTCATCCCCGGCCTGCAGCCAGCGGGGAGGAACGGCGGCCATGCCCACGCCCTCGGGGGTGCCGGTGAGGATCACTGTGCCGGGCAGCAGGGTGGTGCTCCCCGAGAGGAAAGCGATCAGCTCGGCCACCGGGAAGATCATGTCGCTGGTGTGGCCGTCCTGCACCCGCTCGCCGTTGAGCACGGTGCCGATCGCCAGCCCATTCGGGTCGGGCAGCTCGGCGGCGCTCACCAGCACCGGGCCAAGCGGCGCGAACGTGTCGAAGCTCTTGCCGCGGCACCACTGGCCGCCGCCCAGTTCCGGGCGTTTCTGCCAGTCGCGGGCACTCACGTCGTTGGCGCAGGTGTAACCCAGCACCGCCTGCAGCGCCTCGGAGACCGCCACGTTCTTGCAGCGCCGGCCGATCACCACCGCCAGTTCGGCCTCGTAGTCCACCTGGTGGCTGGCCAGGGCGGTGGGCAGCTCGATCGGTGCCTCCGGATCCTGCACCGCCCCCGGCGACTTCATGAACAGCACCGGCCGCTGCGGCAGGGCGGCGCCGGTCTCGGCGGCATGCCTGCGGTAGTTGAGCCCGATGCAGAGCAGGGCCCGCGGCTCCAGCGGCGCCAGCAGCCGTGCCACCCGGGCCGCCTCGCCGCTGGGGCGCTGGCCCGAGAACAGATCCCCCTCCAGGCGCTCGCGGCTGCCATCGCCATGGACCAGGCCGTGGTGCACGGCACCCTCGGGATCGGCGTAGCGAAAGATCGGCATCAGGTTCAGGCGATCAGCAGTTGGTAGGCGTCGTTGATCCGCCGGAACGATTCCGCGTCGCCGCCCATGTCGGGGTGGTGGAGCTTCACCAGTCTGCGGTGGGCGGCCTTCACGGCAGCCAGGGAGGCGCCCCAGGAAAGCTCCAGGATCACGAGCGCCTCGGCCCGCTTGCGGTCGGGCGGTGGAGCGGCGTTGCGGCCCTCCTCTGGGCCGGCCCCACCGGCTCCGTTCCACCCCCAGCTCCGGCTGCCCGGGCGGCGCCCATCCTGCCGGTGGCCCCACGCCTGCTGCCGCGCCTCACGCTCCCGGCGCGCCGCGTACTCCTGCCGGGCCTGGCTCTCCAGCTGCGCGATCGCCGCCAGCAGCTCCTCCACCACCGCCTGGGGATCGCGGCTCAGCAGGTCGGCCGCTCGCGGACCATGCAGGGCGAAGCAGGCCCGCACCGCCGCCCTGGTGCGGCTGGCGGGGCCGGAGAGGGCCAGGCGCAGTTCCGATCCCAGGCCGGGAGAGCGGCGATCGAGGGCCTCCTCCAGTTCCAGGGCGGGATCGCGGGAGCGGGCGCGCAGGTCGTCGAGCAGGGCCTGAAGGCCGAATTCGAGGCTGCCGCCGGCGGCTGGATCGCCCTCCAGGCGTGAGCCGAGCCGCAGCTCTCGCCAGCGGGGATGGCGGGCCAGGGCTTCGCCCCACTGCCTCACCAGTTGGGGGGTGATGCCCGGCGCCGCGCCGGTGGTGACCTCCGGACCGGAACGCCAGGAGCGCACCCGCTCGCCGCGGTGGCGGCGGCCTTCCGGCCGATTCCGGGGGGCCTCGGCGCGTCCCTGCAGCAGGGCCAGCTCCTCGCGCAGCAGCCGCACCTGGTGGCGCAGGGTTTCGTTCTCGAGCAGCAGGGCATCGAGGTTGCAGGTCACCGAGCGTCCGGCGCTTTCCCGCATCCAGCTTCTTCGCTCCCTGACCATGCCTTCCCGAGGCCCTGCCTACGCCAGGCATTGTCGCCAGGCTCCCTGGCTTGTGCAGCGCGGGATCACCGTCCTGCCAGGGCGGGGGATACCGGCCAGACTTTCTCCATGGCCTGGTTCGTCAAGACCGAAACGTTCCGCGTGCCTGCCCCCGAGGTGCGTCCCCATCTGGAGGCCCATCGCCGCTGGGTGGCGGACTTGCGGAGCCGGGGGGTGCGGATCAGCAGTGGGTACCTGGTGGATGGGGAGGGGCGCCCCGGCGGCGGCGGCCTGCTGCTGTTGGAGGCCGCCGATCACGCCAGCGCCGAGGCGCTGATCCGGCAGGATCCGATGGTGAGCAGCGGCTGCGTGGACTGGAAGCTCCAGGGCTGGATCGGCTCCGTGGGGGATCTGGATCTGGCCTGAAGCCACGCCAGCCCCCCCCCTCATTGGCGATGCAGCAAGGCTTTCAGGCCGATCTGCTGCAGAATCCCCTGGCCGGTGATCAGCTCCAGCACCACCCCGCTCGCAAATCCCACCATCGCCAGGCGGCCATTGAGCAGTTCGGCGCGGGGATGGAAGCCCCAGCCTTCCTTGGCGTCCACGATCCGCATCCGTGGCTCGAGCGGGCGTGGATCATCGAGGCCCCCTTCATCGGAACACCAGCCCTGGTCTTCCGATTCGGAAAAGCTGCGACGGGCCAGCGTGGTTTCGCTGTCGCTGTTCATCACGGCACTCTTCAGCTGCTTTCACTGTGGTGACGCCCTTGCCCGCCGACCCCCGCCGCAGGCTTTCTGCCGCTGATCCGCTCGCCGACCCGCTCGCCGATCCGCCTCAGGCCAGCAGCTCCCGCAGCGCCGGCTCCAGCAGGGCGAAGGCCTTGCCGCGGTGGCCAATCCGGCCCTTGGTGGCCTTGTCCATCTCTGCAAAGGTGAGGCCGGTTTCCGGCACGTGGAACACCGGGTCGTAGCCGAAGCCGCCGCTGCCACGGGGCTCATCCAGGATCACTCCGTGGCAGTGGCCCTCCACCTCCAGGCGGATCGCGCCGCTCGGATCGGCCACGGCCAGGGCGGCGGTGAAGCGGGCCGTGCGGTCGGTGGCAGGGCCGGCGGGCGGGTTCTGGCGGTCCACCGCTTCCAGTTCCCGCAGCAGCCGGGCGATCCGCTCGGCATCGCTGGCGGCGTAGCGGGCCGAAAACACCCCGGGCGCCCCATTGAGGGCATCCACCGCCAGCCCCGAGTCGTCGGCCAGGGTCCAGCAGCCGGTGGCGCGGGCCACCGCTTCGGCCTTGAGGCGGGCATTGGCGGCGAAGCTGCTGCCGGTTTCCTCCACCTCCAGGCCCTCGGGCTGGGGCCGGACCTCCAGCGGCAGGTCGGCCAGCAGGGCCGCGAATTCACGGATCTTGCCGGCGTTGCCGCTGGCGATCACCAGGGGAGTGACGGGGGGCATGGAGGTTTCGCGGTGGTTCAGACCGATTCCGCCAGTTGCCGGGCCCAGCCCAGCACCTCCTCCACCCGCTCGGCCGTGGGGGCCTCGCAGTAGAGGCGCAGCAGCGGCTCGGTGCCGGAGAAGCGGAGCATCAACCAGTGGCTGGGCCCCAGCCGCAGCTTGACGCCGTCGGGGGTGATCACTTCCTGCACCGGCAGCCCCGCCACCTCCTGCGGCGGTGTCTCGGCCAGCCGCTGCTCCAGGCGGCTGCGGGCGGCCATGTCGGCCAGGCGCAGGTCGAGGCGGTCGTAGGAAGCGGCACCGCCGCAGCGCTCCTGCAGGGCATCGATCCGCTGGCCCAGGGGCACGCCCCCCTCCACCAGCGCCTCGATCAGCAGCAGGGCCGCGAACGGGGCATCCCGCTCCGGCAGGTGCATGCCGAAGCCCACGCCCCCCGATTCCTCGCCGCCCACCAGCACCTCCCCGGCGAGCATCTCGGCGGCGATGTACTTGAAGCCCACGGCCTTCTCCAGAACCGGCCGGCCCAGCCCTTCGGCCACCAGCTGCATCAGGTCGGAGCCGCTCACGGTCTTGACCACGGCGCCGGGCAGCCCTCGGGCGCCGGCCAGATGATCGATGAACAGGGGCATCAGCAGCTGGGTACTGCAGAAGCGGCCGCGTTCATCCACGGCGGCGATCCGGTCGCCGTCGCCATCGAACACGATTCCCATCGCCGGATGACCGGCTGCGGTGCTGGCCTTGACGGCGGCGATCAGCTCCTGCAGGTAGGGCGCCAGCGGCTCCGGGGGATGGCCGCCGAACAGCGGGTCGCGGTTGGCGCGGATCTCCCGGATCACGCCGCTGGCCACGGCCTCCTCGCCAAGCAGGGCGCTGAGGGCGCCGGCGGCGGAGCCGTGCATCGGGTCCACGATCACCCGCAGCCCGAGGCGGGCCAGGCCCTGCGCCAGGGCGCCGGTATCCACCTTGGCCCTGAGCCCGGCCACGTAGGCAGCGAAGGCATCGAACCGCAGCGTCTCGCCGGCTTCGGGCAGGGAGAGGCCGCCGGCGGCCAGCCGCCGCTCCACCCGCTGGGTGAAGTCGCCTTCCACCGATCCGCCGAACGGGCCCTTGATCTTCAAGCCCAGCCATTCGGGCGGGTTGTGGCTGGCGGTGATCACCAGGGCCCCGAGGGCCTGGCGTTCCACCACCGCCCAGCTGGAGGCCGGCGTGGGGGTGGGGGAGTCGGAAAGCAGGGGCTCCAGCCCGGCACCGCGCACGGCGCTGCAGATCGCTTCGGCCAGCTCCGGGGCAAGGAAGCGGCGGTCGTAGCCGATCACCACCTCGCGGCTGTTCAGGTCGGGGGGCGCGGAACTGGCCAGTTCCCGTGCCGCCGCCGCCGCCACCGGCAGCAGGCGCTCCACGGTGATGTCCACACCGAGCACCCCTCGCCAGCCATCGGTGCCGAACACGATCGGACTGGCCTCCAGGGGCAGGGGGGCAGAGGCCATCGGCGGGAAGAGCACTGCCTTGGTGCTAGCAGCCGGCAGGGGGGTCTGCGGCCAACCGGGTGCCTGCGCAGCGGCCGGCACTCCGCTGCGCCCTGCCGCGGAAATGCCTCGCCGGCTAATGGTTTTTTAATGAAATTTAAACTGTATTTCTATTTAGCTGAAGGTTTGGTGAGTGGGTGGGCGTCGATCCTTGGGTCTACCTTAAAAAGACTTTAGTGCGACTGAGAGCTCCCCCCCCCCGCTCCGACCCTCCTCCACCTCTTCTTCTTCTGCCATGGCCACCACCTCCCCTTCCCCCCTGGTCGACGAATCCCCCGGAGTCCAGGCCGGAACCAACGAGATCTCGCTCACCAGCTTCTCCGCCACCGCCACCTACAGCAGCGTCTTCGCCAGCGGCGGCGCCTTGGCCGATTCGGCCGCGTACATCACCAGCGTCGCCCAGGCATCCACCAGCTTCCTCAATGGCGCCTCCTCGGCCGAGAAGATCTACGGCGCCGTGGATGCCCTCTCCTTCCGGCTCACCGACCCCACCAAGATCGACACGGGGCTCCGCACCCTCGATGGCAAGAGCATCCTGCTGCGCGCCCTGGCGCCGGTGAACGGCATCTACACCTTTGTGGGTTTCGTGGATGCGGATGGCGACGGTGGCTACGACACGGGCGAGAAATCGGCGATCGCCCTGATCTACACGCCGGTCAAGAACGGTTCAAAAGTGGAGGGATACAGCGTCTCCACCACCTTGTTTGATGTGCCGATCCGCCACCTGGATGGGTCGGGCAACCCTGTCGACTACGTCGACATGGCCCAGTTGATCACCCGCGACACGGTCGTGGAAGTGACCTACTCCAACTATGCCGCGATCAAGTCCGGCCAGAACGTCTACATCGGTCTGAAGGAGCCCATCGGTACATCCGCCGGTGGAACCACCTCCTACGACCTGCTGTTCACTGCCGGGGCCACCGGCCAGACCGTGAACACCAGCACCACCGGGGCTGGGGTCAACAACCAGACCACCGATCCCGGCGAGATGCTGCGGATCGATTACGTCACCAACCTCAAGACCACCTACGACAAGAGCTTCACCTCCCTTTCCTACGGCGCCCATTTCAACGTCAACACCGGCTTCTTCTTCGTCAGCCAGACCACTCCCACCGGTGGCGGTGGCCAGGTGGAGATCAGCCTCTTCAATGTGGGCGCCGATCTCCAGGGCAGCAACTTCCTCAACAGCACCCAGTCCACCGGGTACACCACCGTGGCGCCCCTCGGAGGCAAGGTGATCGGCTCCAACGGGCTGGAGCGCACCAGCGGGGTGACCTTCACCGTCAGCGGCAATGTGCTGAGGGTGAATGGGGTCAAGGCCGGCGACAAGGTGGTGGTCCTGGGCTCCGCCGCCTTTGATCGGATGGAGATCCGCAACCCCTCCACCGCCACCTACAGCTTCGACATCACCTCGGTGGGTGGCACTGTTGCCGATGGGGCCAGCGCTCTGGTGAGCGCACCTCGCATCGTTGATGACGAGCCCACGATCACGAAGCTGGCGCCCCTCGATGCCGGTGTTCTGGCCGTGGATGACACCAACCTGGGATCCGGTGGCGGAGACAGCGCCAGCACCAGTTACAAATCAGCCTTCGAGGCTGCCGTTGCCGCCGGCAAGGACGGTGTCGTCGTTGGCGATTATTCCTTGAAGCTGGCTTCGGAGGGCGCGGCCACCGGTCTGTTCAGCGTCGACGCTGCTCAGGCCACCGGCAAGGGTGCTCCGTTGTTCCTGTACACCAACCCCAGCACCGGGGCGATCGAAGCCAAGCTTTCGGCTGCCAGCACCGACGTCTGGTTCAGCGTGGTTCTGGGCACCGATGTCACGGTGACCCTCACCCAGCTCAAGAACCTCTGGCATGCCGATGCCACCAACCCCAACGACGTCTCGGTGTTGACTGCGGCGGCAGGCACTTTGCAGCTCACCGCCAAGGCGATCGATGGCGACAAGGATGTGGTTGCCCTCTCGATCGACTTCAGTGCCGGGGCTTTCTCCTTCTTCGACGACGCCCCGGTCGTCACCGCTGCTGCCACGCCGCTGGTTCCGTTGTTTGCCGTGGATGAAACCAGCCTCGGTACCGATGCCACCAGCACGTTCGCCAATCTGATCAAGGATGCGGTGAGCGTGGACTTCGGTAAGGACGGCCAGGCCTCCACTCCCTACGGCGATTTCAAGCTGGTGCTCGCCAGCGCCAACACGGCCACCGGCCTGTTCGCCCTTAATCCCGCGGCCGCCGATGGCAAGGGCACCGCGATCGTGCTGAATCAGCCCGTTGCCGGTGGCACGATTCAGGGCACGGCGGGCGCAGGTGGCGCGGTGATGTTCGAAATTCGCGTCAACACCACCTCTGGCGATGTCACCTTCGACCAGAAAAACGCCATCTGGCATCCGGACCCCAGCAGCACCAATGAGATCCAGGCCATCACCGGCCTGGCTGCCGGCGCCATCAAGCTGCAGGCCGTGGCCCGCGATGGGGATCGCGACAGCGCACCGATCAATGTCGATCTCAGTGGCAATGGCACCTTCACCATCGCCGATGATGCCCCTGGGCCCCTGTCGATCGCCAGCACCACGGTGCCTTTCATCTCGGGCAGCAGTGTCACCGGCGCCGTGACCCTCAGCCCCGGTGCCGACGGCTTCGCGGGGTATCCCGGTTATCAGCTTCCCGCCCCCTTCACCACGGTGGACGGCCGCACAGTGACCTCCTCGGTGGTGAGCAACACGCCCACCTCGATCACGATCAAGGGACAGAGCCTCGAGAAGGACGGCAGCTCCAAGGATTTCTATACCCTGGTGGCGAATGCCAGCAGCTACACCTGCACCGTTAATCAGCCGTTGCCTTTCCTTTCCCAGCTGCTTGACTTCAGTGTGGTCAGCGCTGGTGGGCCGAAGGAAACCTATACCCTCGCCCCCTCAGGGTTGAGCGTGACGTTTGACGGCATCAAATACAGCCTCACGGACAGCCAGACCACCGCGGGCACCTTCAATGCGAAGGCCTCGTTTGATCCGGTGCTCACCAATGCCACCAGCGCCGACGACATCAACCCCAACAACCTGGGATGTGGGGTAGGCAACGGCAACATGGATATCCGCGAGGGCGTCAAGCTCACCACGCCCCCGGATTCGATCATCGGCTACGACCTCAATGTGCAGTCCGTGGGTGGTGGTATCGACAAGGTCACCTTCTTCTACCAGGCCTTCTCGGGTAGCACCAAGGTGTGGTCTGGTAGCCAGGCGGTGAGCTTCGCGGCCACGCCTTCCACCTCGGTGCGGTTGCTTTCGGAGAACACGAAATTCGACAGCATCTATTTCTGGGCCACCGGTCTCGACAACAACGACGTGTACCGGATCAACAAGATCTCGGCCCTCGATGTGCGCACCTCGCCCGACCTCACCCTGAATTTCGGCCTCCAGGCCCAGGATGCGGATCGCGATCGCACCAACATGACCACCTTCGCCGTGGCGCTCGACAACGGCCTCGCCGGGTTCTGATCTTCCCGGCAGCTCCCGCTGCCGATCCCATTTCAGATTCCAGGTCGATCCCACTCCAGATCCCACCAACGAGCCCCCTCATCGGGGCTCTTTTTTTGTGGGTCCGGGGTTCTAGCGTCGTGACCCGCCCCTTGGCCGTGCCTGTGCCCCCGCCGCCGCTCACCGATCGGATGCTGCGCAGCTGGCTGCGTTGCCGCCGGCGGGCCTGGCTGGATCGCTTCGCTCCGCCCCAGCAGCGCCAGTGGAATGCCCACCGCACCCTGGCCCTCCATGATCAGGTGCGCAGTTTTCAGGCGCTGCTGCCCCAGCGCCCCGGCCATGGGGAAGCCGCCTGCGCGGCCGGCGCCGCCGGCGTGGTGGGGCTCCGCCTGCGGGGCACCACGGCCGCGGGGCTGGCGGTGGAAGCCCATCCCAGCCTGTTGCAGCGTCAGCCGGGTTCCAGTCGCTGGGGAGCCCATGCCTACGGGCCGGTGCTGGCCCGCCAGGGGCGGCGGGTCACCCGGGAACACCGCCTGCTGCTGGCCCTGTGGGGGCGGTTGCTGGCGGAGCATCAAGGGGCTCCGGTGACCCATGGCCTGGTGCTGGCCGGCGACGATCCAGCCCTGGAACGGGAGCGCCTGGCGCTCTCCAGCGGTCTGATGCACCAGCTCGACGACAGCCTCGCCCGGCTGGCCCAGGACCTGCAACGCTCCACCCCGCCGCCGCTGGTGAGCGATCGCAAGAAGTGCACCCTCTGCAGCTGGCGCCCCCTCTGCGATGCCGAGGCCCGGGCTGAGGGGCACCTCAGCGAGGTGAGCGGCATCGGTGGCAAACGGCGGGAGCTGCTGCTGGAGCAGGGGATCACCAGCCTGGCCCAGCTGGCCGCCGCCGACCCCCTCCAGCTCGGGGAAGCGTTGGCGGTGCATGGCGAACAGCACCGCGAGGTGGCTGCCCAGCTGGTGGCCCAGGCCCGGATCCAGGCCACCGGCGAGCAACGCCGCATCGATCCGGGTCCGGCCCTGCCCGAACTGGATACCGCTCCTGGGGTGCTCCTCTACGACATCGAATCGGATCCCGACGCCCGCGACGACTTCCTGCACGGGATCCTGCGGCTGGAGCGTCTCCCCGATGGCCGCTGGCCTGCGCCTGCCGAGGCCGAGGCGTGTGGGCGTTATCAGCCGCTGCTGGCCCTGCAGGAGCACGGCGAAGCCCTGCTCTGGCAGCGCCTTTCCACCCTGCTGGCGCATTACCCCGACTGGCCGGTGCTCCACTACGGCGAAACCGAGGCGATCGGCCTGCTGCGGCTGGCGGAGCGGCAGGGGGCCTCGGAGGCCGACCGGGCTCGGCTGCGCCGGCGGTTGGTGGATGTGCACCAGCGCCTGCGGCGCCACTGGTTGCTGCCGGTCAGCGGCTACGGCCTCAAGGTGGTGGCCAGCTGGCTCGGCTTCGCCTGGAGCCAGAAGGGGGTGGATGGCGCCCGCTGCCTGCTCTGGTGGCGCCAGTGGCGGCAGCGCCGAGCCCAGGGCGGCAGCCGCGTGGCCGCCCAGAAGCTGCGCTGGATCTTTCGCTACAACCTCGACGACAGCCTGGCCACCTGGCAGGTGGCCCACTGGTTGCTGGATCAGGAGCCCCCGGCGGGCTGAGCCTGGCCGCCGCCGGCCCCCACCGGTGGCGGCGCGAATGCCGGCGGCACCGACAGCCGCAGCCACGGGCCGCTGGCGTCGTCTCCGAGCCGCAGCTCGTCATCGTCGAGGGCCGGGCGCCGCACCAGCGCCAGCCCGATCCAGCCGCCTTCCGGCAGGGCCAGCCGCGTGCTGATCGACCCGGCCCGACTGCCGTCGGCCCTGTACAGGCTTGCCTCCGGCGGCAGGGCGGCGCCTGCGGGGCAGCACCAGCGGCGCAGCTGCTGCTTGACGCCGTCGTAGGTGGCCAGCTTCGCCAGGGTTTCCTGTCCCACATAGCAGCCCTTGCTGAGGCTCACCCGCGCCGCCAGGCCGAGCTCGAACGGGTTGGTGTCGTCATTGATCTCACCGGGCAGGGCCGGCAGGCCCTGCTGGAGGCGCCAGCGTTCCTGGTCCTGCAGCGTCAGCTGGGGCAGCTCGGCCACGGCGGCCGGCAGTGGTTCCGAAGCCGGGAGCAGCCAGTGCTCGCCCAGCCGCCAGCCCGCCTGCCCGGGCAGCCGCTGCCAGTGGGCCCCCGGATCGCCGGCCGGCGGGGCCTGGAGGGCCGTGCCTTCGCCGGCGGCATTGATCGGGGTGATCAGCACCCCTTCCAGCAGCGGCCCCAGCCGCACCTGGTCGGCAGGAAACAGCACCCGATCGAGGCTCTGGCGCACCGCCCCGCCGTCGCCGGCGGTCACCACCAGCCAGGCGCCCTCCTCATCCACCAGCACTTCGGCGAGTGCCCGCATCCGGGCGGTGGGGGTGATGCAGCAGGTGCTCAGCCATTGCCCGGGGCGGGCCAGCTCCAGCGCCTGGCTGGTCTGGCCGTGCAGAAAGCGAAGACTGTCGGGTCCATCCAGGCGCAGCAGCGCCACCGACTGCTGGATCCGGGCCGGACCGGCGGGCCGCCAGCTCCAGGGATCCGTCTGCGGCGCCGGCTCAGCCATCGATCAGCTCCTGGGAGGCAGCCGCCACCTCCTCCAGCAGAAACAGGCTGCGAAGCTCCAGCCCGGCAGCCTCCATCGCTTCGCGGCCCCCCTCCTGGCGGTCCACGATCGCCACCACCCGTTCGACCTGATAGCCGGCTTCGCGCAGCTGGTTCACCGCCTTCAGGGCCGAACCTCCGGTGGTCACCACGTCCTCCAGCACGGTGATGCGGCTGCCCGGCTCCGGCAGCGGCCCCTCCAGCCAGGCGCCGGTGCCGTGGCCCTTGGCCTCCTTGCGCACGATCAGGGCATCCACGGCCCTGCCCTCCAGGGCGGCCTGCATCGCCACGGCGCTCACTAGGGGATCGGCGCCGAGGGTGAGGCCGGCCACGGCCACCGCATCCGCTTCCACGTGCTCCAGCATCCCTGTCCCCAGCAGCGCCAGGCCTGGACCGCTGAGACTCACCGGCTTGCAGTTCACATAGTGGTGGCTGGTGCGGCCCGAGGCGAGGGTGAAGGTGCCGTGGCGATAGGCCCGCTCCGCCAGCAGTCCGAGCAGGGTGCTGCGCTGGAGGCTGGGGTCGCTGGGCAGGGCAACAGGGCTGGGGCGGGGGACCATCTGCGGCAGAACGTGGTGAATGGGGCTTGTCGTCGCTAGTTTGGGCCCCACCCAATCCCGATGGGATCGAAGCCATGGCCGCCTGGAACCGTTCTTGCCGCCGCCAGGCTGCCGGCCTGATCCCGGCCTCCCCTGCGCTGCTGTTTGCCGCCACCCTTGGCGCGGCGCCGGTCCTGGCGGGCCCGATTCTCTGCAACACCACCCTGGAAGCCCCGCTCAGCGGCGGCGGTGCCGTTGCCGGAGCCGCTGCGGTGGCGACGGGACCGGTGGAGGTCACCCGCTGCGGGCCGGTGCTGACCACCTCCGACCTGGTTCAGCGTCGCTTTTACAGCTACACCGCTCCCTTCGCCCGCGGCGTGGACATCACCCACCAGATCACCGACTTCTTCGGGATCGCCATGGGGGGTGGCGACGGCACCAAGGTGATGGGTTTCGGCTTCCCCGATCAGACGATCATCTGGGATGGTTCGGCCATCGAGAACACCGCCAACGCCATGCTCGAGGAGATGAGCGATCCGACGCCCCTGCGCACCGCCGATCTCCCCTCCAGCTACACCACCAGCCTGGGGGCCGGCTTCCAGGCCTCGGGCTCGGGGGGGGCAGGCGCCTATGCCAGCCCCACGGCGATGGTCAGCAGCTGGCAGGCGCCGATCCGGGGCCTCTGGTGACTCTGCGGGGGTCTAGCAATCTGGTGAATGCAGCGAACTCATAATTCGCCTTAGCCGAGTTCGATCCTCGGGACCCCCATCCAAAAAGCCAGTAATAGTCAGAAGACTCAGAACCGCACGGCCAGGGCCTCGGCCAGTGGCATCACTGTGGCCCGATCCGTCAGCCGGTAGCTCCGGTCTCCCGGGCTCACCACGATCAGCTGATCGAGCTCCAGATCCGCCAGTGCCTGGCGCATCGAGGCGCTCAGCCGGGGCGCATCGGCCCGCTTGATCTCCACGCCGATGCGGCGGCCGCCGCGCTGCACCAGCAGGTCGAGTTCGGCGCCGCCGTGGGTGGCCCAGAACCAGGCTCCATCCGCCTGCCAGGCGGCCAGCAACTGCTCGATCACGAAGCCTTCCCATGAGGCCCCGAGGCGTGGATGGCAGAGCAGCCCATCGCGATCGCTGATCTGCAGCAGTTGATGCAGCAGGCCGGAGTCGCGGATGTAGATCTTTGGCGCCTTCACCTGGCGCTTGAGCAGATTGGCGTGCCAGGGCGGCAGCAGCCGCACCATGAAAATCCCTTCCAGCAGCTCGAGATAGCGGCGGCAGCTGGTCTGGCTCACCCCCAGCGAGCGGCCCAGCTCGGCGCCGTTCCAGGGCTGACCATGAAAATGGGCCAGCATCGCCCAGAAGCGCTGCAGGGTGGCCGCCGGCACGCGCACCCCCAGCTGGGGCAGGTCGCTCTCCAGCAGCGTGCGGATGAAATCGCGCCGCCAGATCAGGCTGTCGCCCTCATTGGCGGCCAGAAAGGCACGCGGGAAGCCGCCCCGCAACCACAGCTCCTCCGCGGCGGCCAGGCCCACCTCCGCCAGATCGAAGCCCGCCATCTCCACGATCTCCAGCCGCCCCGCCAGCGATTCCGATGACTGGCGCAGCAACGCCGGTGACGCTGACCCCAGGATCAGGAACCGGGCCGGTGCCTGTGCTCGGTCGGCCAGCACCCGCAGCAGCGGGAACAGCTCGGGGCGTCGCTGCACCTCATCGATCACCACGGTGCCCCGCAGCTCGCCCAGGGCCGTGAGCGGTTCCTCCAGCCGCGCCAGGCTGATCGGATCCTCCAGGTCGAAATAGTTCGCGGAGGTGGGCGGCACCAGCTGGCGGGCCAGGGTGGTTTTGCCACACTGCCGCGGTCCGAGCAGCGCCACCACCGGAGCACGCCCCAAGGCGGCCTTCAGGGCGGCTTCAAGGGCAGGGCGGGAGAGCATCTCTGGAGCATAGATAAATCCCTTGAAAATCCTGCACCTCGTGGATGATTTTCAAGGCCGCTGAGATCTTCGTTCCGGCGGGTCCGCGCCCTCGGCCGTAGGGAGCGGGCAAGCTGGTGTCGGGCGGTCAGCGAGGACGATGCAGCACCTGGGGGCCGAGCTGGAGGGGCTGGAGACGGGCAACGCCTGGGCCCTGCGGGATCAGCAGACGCCCCACACCAACTGGCTGGTGGGCGATCACCCCGCCATCCCGGCCGAGTCGCTGCGGTTGTTGCGCCACAGCGGCCCGGCCGGCGGGGGGGAGGAGTTCCGCAACCTTTCGGTGAAGTGGTTTCTGCACGATCCGGCCGACCCGCCGGAGTGGGGCCAGGCCCAGCCCCTCAGCCAGGGTCGCTGCCTTTCGCTGCTGACCAATCCCGGCGGCTTCGAGCTCCGCTTCTGGCGCCAGGGCGAGCAAGCCGAGGGCGAACAAGCGGTGGGCGAGCAAGCGGTGGTGGTGCTGGAGGGGCCGGGGGATTTCGCCCTCTGGGGGCCGGGGCTGGCGCACAGCTGGCGGGTGCTGCAGCCCTCGGTGGTGCTCACGGTGCGCTGGGAGCTGGGGAGTCAAGGAGACCGATAGCCCAGTCCGGCAACGGATCCTGGTGCAGGTGCAACAGTCCCCCGCTGCGTGAAAGCACGGGCTGAAACGGATCCAGAGCGGAGGAGTTGTCGTAGACGCGCAGCACATCCACCAGCGGAATCGAGGCCCGCACCTGTTTGAGCAGACGCTGAATGCGGGGGCTCACCTTCTCCGACGGCACGTTGTGGCCGCCCTCGCTGACACGGCTGGCAATACGCGCCTGATTCAGAGCTGATGTCTCCAGATGAATCAGCACCATGATGATCTCGTAGCCGAGCGCCTTGGCGCGAGCGATGAAGTCAATCTTGGAGGGATGGGAGTACACCGTTTCGAAGCAGAAACTCAAACCCTCCTGCAGCAGTTGCCACCGTTGCTGTTCGGCCAGCTGGGCAGCTTCGTAGCTGTGGGTTTCTGGTTCTTCAGGGAACACGAGCCGGGCCAGCAGATCGGCATTCACAAACGGCAGCCCCAACGGCTCCAGCGCAAGCCGGTAAAACGTGCTCTTCCCGGCCCCATTGCCGCCCACGAGCATCCACAACTGGGGGCGTTTGCTCAAGGCGTACGGATGTCGCAGGGGCGGAAGACACCATCGATAAAGGTGCCGACGCTGTGGCTGCCATCGCTGCTGATCTGCTCCAGCAAACCGGGCTGGGTGCTGGAGGCCTGATAGCGAACGGTGGCCCTGCTCACGGAAGCGGCCAGGGTGCCATCGACACGTGCCTGTTCCAGGGAGGCAAACACACGCTCTGGGTCCACCGCAACGGCCCGTACGGGCTCCACCCGCAGGCGCGCCAGGCCGGCCTTCACAGAGAGCAGCTGCTCGGGATCGAGGAGCCGCGCTACGTCCCGGCCAAGGGCTGCCCAGTACTCCACCTGCTGGGCGGCGCTGCGCTGGTACAGGGCGCCGGCCAGGGCAGCGCTGCGCATCAGGTCATCCTGAAGCCGTACAGGGGATGGGGATTTGGCCATGGAGTCAGCCGGCTTTTGAGGGCTCATCAGCCTGGTGCTCAGCAACGTAGCAGTCTGCTACGTGCGGCGGGGCGAGTGCGGCGGGGCGAGTTCGGCGGCTGAGGCCCCGGGCTGCCCCCTTTCGCGGCCGGTCTGAACCGCTACCGGGCCGCCACCCATCGCCCCCATAGGGTCATCGATACCCCCGGGCCTATGGCCAGGACAGGGCCATGGAAAGGTTTTATCTCGAGCTCGATCCGCCGGCGGAAGCCATGCGCTCCTGGCCCCATGTGGTCATCGTGGGCGGCGGCTTCGCCGGTCTCAAGATCTGCCATGCGCTCGCCCGCCAACCGGTGCGGGTGACCCTGATCGACAAGCGCAACTTCAACCTCTTCCAGCCCCTGCTCTACCAGGTGGCCTCCGGGCTGGTTTCGGAAGCGGATGTGGCGACACCGCTGCGCCTGATGGTGGGCCACGCTCCCAACATCCAGATCCTGCTTGGCGAGGTGGTGGACATCGATCCCGCCGCCAGGGAAGTGGTGTTCAACGACCAGCGCTACGGCTACGACCAGCTGATCCTGGCGAGCGGATCGGGCAGCACCTACTTCGGGCGGGAGGAGTGGCGGCCCCTGGCGCCGCCGATGAAGATCCTGGAGCACGCCGATGAGATTCGCCGCCGGCTGTTGATGGCCCTGGAAGAGGCCGAACAGACCGCCGATCCGGAGCGTCGCCGCTTCCTCCAGACCGTGGTGGTGGTGGGGGCCGGCCCGGCGGGCTGCGAACTGGCAGGATCCCTGGTCGAACTCATGCACCGGGCCGTACGCCGGGAGTTCAAGCAACTGCGCCCCGAACTCTGCCGCGTGATCCTGGTGGACGTGGTGGAGCGGGTGCTGCCCACCATGGCTCCCGAGCTCTCCGCCGCCGCCGCCCGCCACCTGGAGGCGGCCGGGGTGGAGCTGCGGCTGGGGGCGAAGGTGGAGGGGATCGCCGCCGGGCGCGTCCGCCTCAGTGGCCCGGCCGCAGAGCAGCAGCTGCAGGCCGCCACCATCTGCTGGACCGCCGGTGTGCGCGCCTCCCGCCTCGGCAACCTGCTGGCCGAGCGCATCGGCTGCCCGGTGGACCGGGGCGGTCGTTTGGTGGTCGAACCCGACTTCTCGCTGCCGGGCCATCCGGAGATCCGGGCGGTGGGCGACCTCTGCTGTTACAGCCACACCCCCGATGGCAAACCCCTGCCCGGCATGGCGGGCCCGGCGGTGCAGATGGGGGGCTGGGTCGCCCGCGACCTGCTGAGCCGGCTCGAGCAAGGCACCAGTCCCCCGTTCCGCTGGCTCGATCTGGGCAGCATGGCGGTGATTGGTCCCTGGTATGCCGTGGCCGATCTGCGGGGCTGGCATGTCACCGGGCTGGCGGGCTGGATCCTCTGGGCCCTGGCCCATCTGGCCTTCATCCCCGACACCGAGAACCGGATCGCCCTGTTCAGCAAGTGGATGTGGCAGATCGCCACCCGCCAGCGCACCGCCCTGCTGATCACCGGACGGCCGGACCAGCACCTCGGCGTCGATGTGGGGCTCTACCGGGCCGCTCTTGATCCACCGACGGCGGTGCCCTCCAGCTGCCCTCCATAGGGGCCCCGGCCATCCAGGCAGGCACTGCCGCAGTGGCAGCCCAGGCTCACCGCCTCGGCCACACTCCAGCCCGCCGCCAGCCCCGCGGTCACGCCGGCGGCGAAGCAATCGCCGGCGCCGTAGGCATCCAGCGGCGGCCGCTGCCGCTCCGGGGCCAGAAAGCGGCCCCCCGGCCCCCCTGGCGTCAGTCGACCGCCGGCGGCGCCTTCGGTGGCGATCACCAGGCGGGGTTCCGGCTGCAGATCGCCGGGTTCGTAGTGCTCGGCGGGATCGAGCCCGCTGCCGATCAGGGCATCCAGCGGCACTGCGGCCTCCCGCAGCGTCTCCAGCCGGACCCTGGGGGTGGCCGCCAGCACCCGGGCCCGCCGGGCCAGGCGCAGGGCGGCCGGGTCCGCCGCCGTGACAAACACCCCCCCACAGGCCTCCAGCAGGTGCCAGGGCAGGGCATCGGCGGCGGTGGGCGTGAGTCGATCGCCGATCACCGTGATCGTGCGCTCGCCGCTGGCATCGCTGAAGCTGATGCCGCGGCGGCTGGGGGCGTCCCGCCAGGCCACATGCAGCTCCAGCCCCAGGGCCTCGAGCTGGGCGGCGGCCTGCTCGCCTGCCGCATCGCGCCCCAGGGACGTGAAGAACGGCACCGGCCTGCCGCTCAGCTTCGCCAGCTGCACCGCCACCACGGCACCGCCGCCGGCGGCCAGCTCCTGGAAGTGGGTGGCGTGGCCGATGCTGCCGGCCACCGGCAGCTGCTCCACCTCCACGAAGCTCACCACCTCCACATGCCCCACGGCCGCCAGGGCCAGCGGGGGCAGGGGCGGCAGTTCCGCCAGGGGGATCGGCACGAGCGCTGCGGCGGGGTCCATGGGGATCAGGGATCGGGGGTCAGGGGGCAGGCGAAGCGGGCGGTGGGCCGGGAGTGGCGGGAAGGAGGCGGCAGCGCAGCAGGGCCAGGGCCTCATCCGGCAGACCCAGGAAGCGATCCAGCCAGGGGTCGCCGCAGGGGGGAACCACCGCGATCCCCACCAGCAGGACCTCGCCACTGGCGTTGCGGGGCTGGCCGCTGGCCCGGTGCCGCTGGCCCGTCACTTCGCCGGTGACCAGTTCGGTATCGATCCGCAGGTCGGGGGCGCGGTAGAGCTGCCCCACAGCGAAGCGAAAGCAGGCCTGAAACCGCAGTTTCAGCTGACCTGTGGCCGGTTCAAGCTCGCCTTCAAGCTGCTGCGGCACGATCGTGATCGTCAGGCCCGGCGGCAGGGGAAGCCCCAGGAAACGGGTGGTGCGGCTCTCCAGGGCCGGGATCTGCAGGCCCTCCGGCGCAAACCGCAGCCCGTTCCGGCCCGGCCCGGCCCCGGCCGACACCAGCCCGAGGCCGCCGCCGCCGCTGGCGTCGTAGCGGAAGCGCGGATAGCCGCCGATGGCCAGGCCGCAGCCCGCGAGGGTTTCAAGCCGGAGCTGGTCCATGCAGGGCAAGCTATTCCCGCAGGCAGGCTCCGTAGGCTGGCCGCCACCAAACCGCTTCCCGTCCCGCCATGCGTCCTGTGCCGCTGAAACTCGGCCCCGGCAGCGACCTGCACCAGACCCTCGTGCAGCTGGGACGCGAGCACAACGCCGAGGGTTTCGTGCTCGGGGTGGTGGGCAACCTGTCTCAGGTGGCGTTCCAGTGCCCCGGTCCGGGAGGCCCCACCGTGCTGCAGGGGGATTTCGAGATCATCACCCTCCAGGGCACCGTGGGCCCGGCGGGGGTGCATCTGCACCTGAGCTTCTCCGATGCCGAGTGCCGGGTGTGGGGCGGCCACCTGGAGCCCGGCACCCTGGTGCTTCGCGGCGCCGACCTGCTCGTGGGCTTCGTGGCCACCGCCTCGCCAGCCACCGCCTCGCCAGCCACCGTCTCGCCATCCACCGTCTCGCCATCCACCGTCTCGCCGGTGCAACCGGAGGCCCCCACCGGCGAGCCGCGGGTGGAGATCGCCGTGCGCGAAGGCTGCCCCTATTCCGCCCGGGCGCTGCGCATGCTGCGCACCCTGGGCATTCCCTACGTGCTGGTGGCCCCGCGCCAGGAGGGTTCGGTGCCCCAGGTGTTCATCGATGGCGTCTTCATCGGCGGCTACGACGCCCTGGCTGAGCGCCACGGCCGCGGCGAGCTGGCCAGCCTGCGCTGAGGCGGCTCAGCGCGGGCCGCTCACAGGAACACTTCCTCCTTCGGGTAGCCCACCCGGCTCTGGGTGCGGCGCCCGTAGAGGGCGGCCAGCAGCAACATGATGCCGAGCCGTCCCACGAACATTCCCACCATCAGCACCAGCTGGCCCCAGCGGTTGAGGTTGGCCGTCAGCCCCACATCCAGTCCCACCGTGCAGAAGGCCGACATCGCCGTGAACAGCTTCTCCAGAAAGGTGTAGGCCACGGCCGTCGTTTCCCCACCGGCGGTGGGCCCCAGGCCGAGCAGCAGGGTCATCAGCAGCACGAACAGCGCCGAGGCCAGGGTCACCCCCACGGCCTTGAGCACCAGCTCGCCGGGAATCTCCCGCCGCCGGATGATCACCTCATCCCGATCCTCCAGGGTCGACCGGGTGGCACCCATCAGGATCGCGAAGGTGGTGGTCTTGATGCCGCCTCCGGTGCCCCCCGGGCTGGCGCCGATGAACATCAGGAAGATCATCAGCAGCAGGCCCGCATCCGAGAGGGTCTCGATCGAGAGGGGCACGGTGTTGAAGCCGGCCGTGCGGGTGGTGATCGACTGGAAGATCGTCACCTGGAGCTTTTCCCAGAGGCTGAGCGGCTCGATCACCCCATCGGGCGCGAACCTCTCCGTGAACAGCAGGCCGATCGCCCCGAGGGCGATCAGCAGCGCCGTGCTGCGCAGCACCAGCCGGGTGTGGAGGCTGAGCCGGCGGATGCGTTTCAGCTGGAACCGCTTGGTCCACAGATCATTCGTGACCCGCCAGCCGATGCCGCCGATCACGATCAGGCTGCCGATCACCCCGTTGACGACGGGATTGCCCTTGTACTGCACCAGGTTGTCGCTCCACAGGCCGAAGCCGGCGTTGTTGTAAGCGCTGATGCAGTGGAAGGCGGAGGCCCAGAGCCGGGCGCCGTGGTTCTCGATGTCGGTGAAGCCGAAGAAGTAAAGGATCAGGGTGCCGATCGCCATCACGCAGCCGGCGGTGCGCAGGATCGAATCGAAGGTGGGGCCGATGCCGCCCACCCCGAATTCATCGAGGGCCCGGCCTTTGTCGAGCCGCTGCCGCAACCCGGAGCGACCCTGCACGAAGCCCTGCAGGAAGGTGGTGATCGCCATCAGACCGAGGCCGCCCACCACGATCAGCCCCGCCAGCACCCCCTGGCCCAGGAAGGTGAGCTCCTTGCCCACGTCGATGATCGAAAGCCCCGTCACCGTGATCGCCGAGGTCACCGTGAACAGCGCCTCCCACAGCCCCACGGATTCGTTCGAGCACAGGGGAGAGGCGAGCAGAAAGGTGCCCAGGGCGATCACGATTGCGCCGGTGATCACCGTGAACTGCGGCACCGTCAGCTGGTGGCGCCATTGCAGCAAAAAATGGAGGGCGCGCTTGGGAAGGAAGCGAGGCATCGGGCTGTCGCCTCAATCGGCAGGCAGGTGCGCGACAGTCTGGTACCCCGGGGGTCCCTTGGCGTCTGATCGTGTCGTCTCCTTCGCTGCTCACCACCCTTCTGATCCTGCTGGTGGGGGTTTCCCTGGCCCGTCTCTCGGCCGGCCGGCTGGCCCGCTGGGCCGTGCCGGTGATCGTGCTCGAGCTCGCCGTGGGGTTCCTGCTCGGCAACACGGTGCTGCCCTATGAGGCGATCGCCCCGCTCAGCGGCCTCACGGAGCTGGGGGTGCTCACCCTCTTCTTCCAGGTGGGCCTGGAGGTGCGGGCCGACCTGCTCGCTTCCCGCCGCGCCACGATCGCGCGGATGGTGGCCCTCAGCTTTCTGGCTCCGCTGCTGGCCTATGGGCCACTGCGGAGCTTCGGGCTGGCCCATGCGCCGGCCCTGCTCTGCCTGGCGGCCCTCAGCGCCACCGGCACGGGCGTGACCCTGCGGGTGCTGGCCCAGCGCAAGGCCCTGCAGACCCCTTCGGGCCGCTTGCTGGTGGGGGTTTCGGTGCTCGACGACCTGCCGGCGATCGGGCTGCTGAGCCTCGCCATGGCCGGTGCCGGCCGCAGCCTCGGCCCCCAGGGGTTGGCGCAGCGGGGCCTCGGGGCCCTGCCGCTGCTGCTCGGTCTGCTGTTCGCCGCCGGCAGCTGGTGGCTGGTGGACCGCTGGGCCCGCGGCAGGCCCGGCAGTCCCTCCACCGTGCCCTCCAGCCCGCTGGCGATCCTGATGCTGCTGATCGGCTCGGCCTGGTTGGGGGAGGTGAGCGGTCTCACCAGCCTGCTCGGTGCCCTCTGGGGCGGGGTGCTGCTGGGGCGGCTGGCCCCGCCGCCCCGGCGGGTGCGCCAGGTGCTGGTGGTGCTTTCCGAGGTGTTTCTGCCGCTGTATTTCATCAGCGTGGGCATGCGCATCCAGGCCGATACCATGCGGCAGCCCGCCGCCTGGAGCCTGGCGGCGCTGTTGATCGTGGTGGCGGTCCTCGCCAAGCTCGCCTGCGGCCTCGGGATCGGAGCACGGGATCGTGCCGCCGGGGTGGACCGCTGGCTGGTGGTGTTCGGGCTGATGCCGCGGGGGTTGCCCGGTCTTGTGTTCGCCACCACCGCCCTGGGGGGCGGACTGATCAATGCGGTGCAGTTCTCGGCCCTGGTGCTGATGGTCACCACCACCACCGTGCTGGGGCTGCTGTTGCTGGAGCGCCGCCTGTTGCAGCTGGGCTCCTAATCTGGGCCGACGCTCTTATTGCATGCGGTTTCTGGCGCTGGCCACGTTGCTGGCCCTGATGGCCTTTTTCGCCGCAGGTGAATTCGCCCTGATCCGGCTGCGCCCCAGTCGCGTGCAGCAGCTGCTCGAGGCGGGCGAGTCCGGGGCCCGGTCGGTGGCGCGGCTGCAGCAACGTCTGCGCAGGGTGCTGGTGGCCACCCAGCTCGGCGCCGTGCTGGCCCTGCTGGCGGTGGGCTGGACCGGCCGCAGCCTGGCGGGCCAGCTCCATGTCTGGCTGGGGGGCGGCCTCAGCCAGGTGGTTCTCGATGGGCTGGTGTTCCTGCTGCTGGTGCTGCTCGCCACCTTGATCGGGGGGCTGTTGCCCAAGGCGTGGGTGCTGCATCGACCTGAAGCCTCCGCCCTGCAGCTGGCGCCGCTGCTGGAATCGCTCACCCGCACCCTCGGCCCGCTGCTGCTGCTGATCGAGGGGCTCACCGGCGTGCTGCTGCGCCTGCTGGGGCTGCCTCGCAACTGGGACCAACTGGTGCCCGTGCTCTCGGCCGGGGAGCTCGAAACCCTGATCGAGAGCGGCGGTGTCACGGGCCTGATGCCCGATGAGCGCAACATCCTCGAGGGCGTGTTCTCCCTGCGCGACACCCTGGTGCGCGAGGTGATGGTGCCCCGCTCCGGCATGGTGACCCTGCCGTTGGAGGTGACCTTCGCCGAGATGATGGATCAGGTGCACGAAAGCCAGCACGCCCGCTTCCCTGTGATCGGCGCGTCCCTCGACGACGTGCGCGGCATGCTGGACCTGCGCCGGCTGGCAGAACCGATCGCCCGCGGCCTGCTCCAGGCAGATACTCCCCTCGCCCCCTACGTGCTGCCGGTGGCCCAGGTGCAGGAGAGCACCTCCCTGGCCGATCTCCTGCCCCTGATCCGCAGTGGCCAGCCGCTGCTGGTGGTGGTCGATGAGCACGGCGGCACCGAGGGGCTGGTCACGGTGGCCGATCTCACCAGCGAGATCGTGGGGGAAGACGAGGATCCGCGCGAACTGGGCGAGGACCTGCAGCCGCTGGTGGAAGGGGGCTGGTCGGTGGCCGGCGACCTGGAGATCTTCGAGGTGAACCGCCAGCTGGGGCTCCAGTTGCCGGAAGCCGAGGGGCACCACACCCTGGCGGGCTTTTTGCTGGAGCGCCTCCAGCACATTCCCGCTCCGGGAGAGGGCCTGCGCTGGAAGGGGTATCGCTTCAACGTGCTGACGATGGACGGGCCGCGGATCGAAAGGGTATGGATCCTGCCCAATTCCAGCGAGGGCTCCTGAGCGGGGTCTGGAACCTGATCGTCGATAATTTCCCGATCTGCGGTGCTCGGCCATGAACCCTGTGCGTGTCGGGGTCATCGGCATCGGCAACATGGGCTGGCACCACGCCAGGGTGCTCAGCCTGCTGCGCGATGCCGAACTCGTGGGGGTCGCCGATCCCGATGGGGAGAGGGGGAAGCTGGCGGTCGACCAGTTCGGCTGCCGCTGGTTCGGGGATTACCGCGAGATGCTTGCCGAGGTGGAGGCCGTCTGCATCGCCGTTCCCACCCTGCTCCACCACCGGGTGGGGATGGCCTGTCTGCAGGCCGGCGTTCATGTGCTGATCGAGAAGCCCATCGCCGCCACCCAGGAGGAGGCGGCCGACCTGATCCAGGCGGCGGAGGCAGCCGGCCGGTTGCTGCAGGTGGGCCACATCGAGCGCTTCAACCCCGCCTTCCGCGAACTGCTCAAGGTGGTGGCCGGGGAGGAAGTGGTGGTGCTGGAAGCTCGGCGCCACAGCCCCAACGGCGATCGTGCCAACGACGTTTCGGTGGTGCTCGATCTGATGATCCACGACATCGACCTGGTGCTCGAACTGGCGGCCGCTCCGGTGGTGCGCCTGGCCGCCGCCGGCGGTCGCAGCGATCCCTCCGGGCCGATCGATTACGTGAATGCCACCCTGGGCTTCGCCAATGGGGTGGTGGCCAGCCTCACGGCCAGCAAGATGGCCCATCGCAAGGTGCGCAGGCTGTACACCCACTGCCGCCGCAGCCTGATGGAAACCGATTTCCTCAAGCACAATCTGCGCATTCACCGCCGCTCCCACGGTTCGGTGAGCGCCGACCACGGCGAGCTGGTGTACCGCAACGACGGCTTCATCGAAGAGGTGAGCACCACCTCGATCGAGCCGCTCTACGCCGAGCTGGAGCATTTCCTCCAGTGCGTGCGCGGCGAGGAGACCCCCACGGTGGATGGTCTCCAGGCCTCCCGGGCCCTGCTGCTGGCCGACCTGATCGAGCAGTGCGTCGAGCAGCCCAACCTCTGCATGACCCTCGACGTGCCGATCTGAGGCATGGACGCCAACGGCCCTGCAGCAACCCGGGAGGCCTATTGCAGCCTCCGGGTTGCTGCCCTTCAGGTGACGGTGAACTGGGCGGCGCTCATCTGGGCTGACAGTCCGGTGGGCAGCGTCGCGAAGGTCGCGAGGGTGGCGGCGGTGGGATCGGAGCCGTTGCTGTCATAGGTGAGGGCGCCGGTGGTTGGGTTGTAGAGGATGCGCTGATCAAGGGTTGTAAAGATGCTGCCCACGACAAAGGCGCCGGTAGCCAGCGATCCGGTGGTGGTGAGGGCAGTGAACACGGCATTTTCCAGCTCGATGCGATCGCCTTCCGCAGGATTGAAGTTGGTGAGGATGTCCCGGTTGGTGGTGCTGTTGGGTGTGGTGTCAAAACGGAAGGTGTCGGCACCGCCGCCGCCGATGAGCGTGTCGTTGCCGCCGCCGCCAATCAAGATGTCGGCAAACGCCGTGCCCGTGAGGCTGTTGGCGCCTGCATTGCCTGTGATTGCCAGGGCGTTGGGTGCTGCGGCGGCGTTGATGTTCAGCGCCGTGGTGGCGGTGCTGACGGGAGCAGCAGCTGAACCGGTGCCGATCGTGACTTTCTCGAGTCCTGTGTCTGCGGCAAAGACGGTCAGAGTCTGAGCGGCTGTGGAGGAGGCAAAGCGGAGTTCGTCGCTGCCAGTGGTGCCGGTGTCGCTGATTTCGGCGGCACTGTGGTGAGCGGCGTCGAGCATCAGGTAGATGTCTGCGCCGTCGCCTCCATCCAGGTTGTCGGTGAAGGCGGTGCCT
>JBKDOV010000081.1:0-15411 GCA_046342815.1 Cyanobacteriota bacterium | reverse complement strand
CTCTACGGCAGGCTGCTGGAGCTGGAACAGCAGGTCGGGTGAGACACTGGCGCCCAGTGATCGCAATCCCCCTGTGACCGCGAGAGGGCCCTCAGCCAGCCAGGTGCATGTATTGCTCTTCGACGCGGGCAGCGAAGAGGAGGGCATCCATTCGCTTGAACTCAACGGCCGCACCGTGGTGTTGCTGTTCGAGGATCCCGACGACGCCGAACGCTACGCGGGCCTGCTGGAAGCCCAGGACTTCCCGATGCCCAGCGTTGAGGTGCTGGATCGGGAGGAACTCGAACAATTCTGTGTGCAGGCCGGCTATGAGGCCCGGTTCGTGCCCTCCGGGTTTCTGCCCAGCAGCGATGAGGACCGGATGCTGATCGCCCCTCCCGAACGCAACATGGACGTGAGCAACTGGCGGGAGCAGGGCGAGGCCAGCGCAGACCCCGAGCTGGAGGCCTTCCGTCGTCGCCTCGAGGGACTGCTGTGAACAAGAGCCCTTCCCCTGCCCCCGGCACCGACCGGGGGCACCTGCTCACCGAGCAGGCCAATCCGCTCAGCGAAGCGCTCGACAGCCTGCCGACGGCGGATCTGGTAGCCCTGTTCTGCGAGAACGACCTCGAACCCCAGCGGGCCGTCGCCGCTGCCGCTCCTGTGCTCACCGCCGCGATCGAGGCGATCGCGGAGCGGGTGAGAGCCGGTGGCCGCCTCTTCTATCTCGGTGCCGGCACCTCCGGCCGCCTTGGCGTGCTCGATGCGGCCGAATGTCCGCCCACCTTCTGCAGCCCGCCGGAGCTGGTGCAGGGGGTGCTGGCCGGCGGGGCGCCGGCGTTGCTGCGCAGTTCCGAGGGGCTGGAGGATCTGTTCGACGCGGGGCGCAACGATCTGGAGCAGCGTGGGTTCGGGCCGCAGGATGCCCTCGTGGGCATCGCTGCCGGCGGCACCACGCCCTACGTGCTGGGGGGCCTGAGCCACGCCCGCAGCATCGGCGCCCTGGCGATCGCCATGGCCTGCGTGCCCGCCAGTCAGGTGGAGATGCCCTGCGACATCGACATCCGTCTGCTCACCGGCCCCGAACTGCTCACCGGTTCGACCCGCCTCAAGGCGGGCACCGCCACCAAGATGGCGCTCAACATCCTCTCCACCGGCTTGATGGTGCGCCTGGGCAAGGTGCATGGCAACCGGATGGTGGACGTGGCCGTCACCAACACCAAACTGGAGGACCGGGCGCTGCGGATCCTGCGTGATCTGGCGGGCCTGCCGCGGGAGCAGGGCCATGCCCTGCTGGCCCGGGCCGGTGGATCGGTGAAGCTGGCGCTGCTGATGGCCGAAAGCGGCCTGGAGCCCGAGGCGGCAGCGGAGCACCTGGCCCTCCACGGCCCTTCGCTGCGTTCAGCCCTGGCGGCGCTCTGACCCCACCTTTCGGCCCGCCCTAGCGCTCCAGTCGGCTGAGTTTCACCACCACCCAGTGGCGCTGGGCCCTGCCGCCGGAACTGCCGGGGCTGACGCCGCGGTACACCGCCACCTTGCCGTTGACGCCCAGCTTCACCAGGCCGATCGGGTAGCCGGCTCGGCTGCCGAGGTTGGAGAGGCTGGCGGTGGAGCGGTAACCGAGGGCTTCGGCCGCTTCCCGGCCCGAGAGGGAGGGTTCGGCGGCGAGGCTTTCGAGGGCTTTGGCGTCGAGCACGCTGCCTTCCTCGAGGGCGGCGTCAGCGGCGGAGTCGGATGCTGCTGACGCGGCGGTGGCGCTGGAGCCGGGGGGGGGAAGCCGCCGCTCCAGGGCCTCGAGCCTTTGCAGCAGCTCCTGCATGCCCGGTTCCTGCGGTTTCGAAAGGCTCGGTTGCTCCGGTTTCGAGACGCTGGGTTCCGGGGGGGTCTGTGCTGCCTGGGGTTCTACGCCGCTGCGCCGGCGCATCACCATCATCAGCAGGGGACCCAACGGAAAGATGCCGACCAGATTCCAGCCCTGGGCGCCATGGCCATTGAGGAAGTTCTGCAGCTGCTTGGCCGGATGCAGGGGCGCCGGCGGCGCCCCGCCCGCGCCGGCGCCCGCATCAGGCTGCGGATGGCTGTAGTGCTGGGGAAATTCCTGCTCCAGATAGCTCTGGGTGAAGGGGGGCGGAACGTTCTGGCCCTTGGAGGGCTCCCCCCCCTTTCCCGGATCCACATTGAGGTGGATCACCTGGTATTCCCATTGGGGCATGGCGGCTACCGTCAGCGAAATCAGTCTGTGAACGGACCCCAGTAGGGGCTGGTGAACAGGTCGACCCGGCGGCGGGTGGCGGCGGGCACCTTCTCCTTCGGGGTCATCAGGGCATGGCGAAGGGCCTGGTGGGCCTTGCTGGTGGGCCGGAGGTCCCCCACCCGCCGCGCGGCCAGCAGCACGATCTCCTTGGCCAGACTGGCATTGGCATGGAGGTTCTCGATCACCATCTCCACGGTGACGGCCTCATGCTCCTGATGCCAGCAGTCGTAGTCGGTGACCATCGCGAGGGTGGCGTAGGCGATCTCCGCCTTGCGGGCCAGGCGCGCTTCGCTGTGGTTGGTCATGCCGATCACGTCGCATCCCCACTGGCGGTAGAGCTCGGATTCGGCGCGGGTGGAGAAAGCCGGACCCTCCATGCAGAGGTACGTGCCGCCACGGTGCAGGCGACGGCCTTCAGGCATCAGGCTGTCTCCCACATCGGCCAGCAGGCGGGAGAGGGCCGGGCAGAAGGGATCCGCCACCCCCACGTGGGCCACGGCCCCTTCGCCGAAGAAGGTGAGCGGCCGCTGGTGGGTGCGATCGATGAACTGATCCGGCACCAGCATGTCGAGCGGTCGCATGTCCTGCTGGAGGGAGCCCACGGCTGAAACCGAAAGGATCCAGCGCACATTGAGGGAGCGCAGTGCCCAGAGGTTGGCCCGGTAGGGCACCTCGGTGGGGGTGTGGGTGTGGTGGCGACCGTGGCGGGCCAGGAACACCACCTCGAGATTGCCGATCCGGCCGAGCCGCAACGCGTCGGAGGGGGCGCCGTAGGGCGTCTCCACCTCCAGTTCACGCACATCCTCGAGGCCGTCGATCGCATAGAGGCCGCTCCCCCCGAGCACACCGAGGCGGGCCTGGCCCAGATCGGGAGGGGCGACGGTGCTCATCGGCGGCGCAGCGGAGCGGAAGGGGGCCTCTGTTCTACCCCAGCCTGCTTAGGGGGAGCGCCAGGAACCGTTCGTCGCCAACGTTGCGCGTCGAGGATTGACTTTTTAGTCTGGTAAGGGCTAATAGCTGCCTGTGATCCAAGCGGACTGGTCCGGAGATTTTTCCGCGCTGGAGCCCGAGCTGCAGGCCCTGGTGCATCGCACCCTGGAGCTGGCGGAGGCGTCGGCTGCTGCTGCAGCGGCTGCTTCGGCGGCTGCGGGGCCGGTTGTCGATCCAGGGGCGGTGATCAGGGCCTACGGGACCGTCCGACAGGTGCTGGATCGGGCCAGAAAAGGCCGCTTTGCTCCAGCCGACCTCGCTCTGCTGCAGGAAAAGATTGAGCAGGCCGGCGGTGTGATCGCACCGGCGCTGCGGGCCCGGGGACCGGCCTCGCTGGAGGCGCTGCGCGCCGGTTGGTTCGGCAGGTTGGAGGCTTCGTTGTCGCCGCCGGTGGTGGAGGCAGCCGAACGGTTGCTGGCGGCCCAGCTGCAGCGTCGGGCGCCCCGCAGTCTGGAGGAATTGCTGGCGGCGATCGATGCGGCGCTGCTGCCGTTGCTGCCGGCGCCGCGCTCGGGGGAGCGACCCCCTTTTCTGCAGCTCATGCCTGTCCGTCAGGAGACGGTGCTGCGGATGCTGGAGGCGGCCCTGCGCCAACGTGCCGCTCCCGCCTGCCTCGACCTCCATGCCCTCGTGGAAGCGGGTCTGGCGGAGCAGGAACTGCTGGCGGCGGCGGCGGTCGGTGGCTTTCAGCCTGGGCAGCTACGGGTCTGGGAGCAGCGCCAGGCTGTGGTGGGCGCCACCGAGGGGCCGTTCCTGGGTTTCGATCTTCTCAACGATCGTTTTGGGTCGCCGGTGCTCGAGGCCTGGCTGGCGGTGGTGCGCAGCCAGCTGCAGCTCCATCCCCCCGCCACGGTGGCAACGTTGCGGCAACAGATCGAACGGTTGTTGGAGCCGTTGATGCAGCCGGACGCCGCCTCTGCAGGAGCCACCGATGCCTCGGTCTGCTTCCAGCAGTTTTCGATGCCGGATCAGATTCAGGTGTTGCAGTTGCTGCGGCAGTTGCTCACGCGTGGGCAGGGCAGGGAGGCGGAGCGTTTCGGGCTGGCGGTGGCAGCGGTGCAGGGCGAACGAGAGCTGCTGACGGAGAGTCGGCTGCCCGAGCTTCCTGAGGCGCCCCTCTCCATGCCGCCGCCGCCGCCAATGCCCGAAATTCATCCGGACCCAGAGCCAGAGCCAGAGCCAGACCCAGAACCAGAGCCAGAACCAGAACCAGCAACACCACCAGAGCCAGCCCCAGAACCGACTCCTGCCTCCCTGGAGCCTTGCTTTGAGGCCTCGGTGAGCCTGCAGTTGCAAGCCCCGACCCGAATCCGCCCTTCTTTCCCCGAACAGACCTTCCTCGAGCCTCCGCCCCCCCAGGCCCCGCCCCCCCAGGTTCCGCTTCCCCAGGTGATGCCGCAGGAGCTGCTCGATCGGATCTCCGGCCTGGAAGGAAATCAGGCCAGGAACAGCAGGGAACTGGCGGATCAGGGGCGTCGGATTGCGGAGCTGGCACCACTCCTGGCACTGGAAACCTCGCTCACCGATCAGACGTCCCGGCTGGAAGGAATGTTGCTTCAGATGCAGCAGGAGCTGCGCGACGAGCAACAGCGACAGCTCCAGCCGTGGCAAGTTCAACCCAACGCAACGGAGATCCCCACTCCCGTCCTTGAACCCGCCGCTTCGGCAGGGGTGGCGCTGGTGCCCCATGCCGCCGCTGGGTTAGATCAGGCCCGCCAGGCCCCCCTGGCGGAGCTGCTGCGCGGCCAGCTCCAGGAGCTGATGGATCCCCAGCACCCCCTCAGCGGTTTTCTGCAGCGCCTCGGCCTGCTGCGCCAGGTGGGACGAAATCTGCTGTTGCAGCGGCTTGCAGATTCGGTGCTGCTGGAGCCGGAGCAGGAGGACCGGCTGCTGGAGGAGCTGTGGCAGGGGCGAACGGAGCCGCGGCCGCTGCAGGCCACCGGGGCCTGGCTGGCGGAGCTCCCGCCTGGGGATCAGCAGGAGCTGCAGCTGCGCTGGCAGGAGCTGCGGTTGCATCTGTGGCTCGAAAGCCATTACGCCCAGGCCCTCGGCGCCTGCTTCGACCAGCGCCGCGCCGAGCTTGAGCGGGTGGTGCTGAGCCTGATCCGGCTGGATTCCAGCGAAGTGGCCGAGGAGCTCTACCTGCGGTTGCTCGATGACGGGGCCGATTTCGGCCAGCTCGCCCGCGACCATTCCCTGGGGGAGGAACGCCACACCCGGGGGTTGATCGGTCCGCTGCCGATCGGCCAGCTCCATGGCGCGCTGCAGCGACTGATCGCCACCCTGCCCGCCGGGGAGCTGCATCCACCCGTGGTGGTGGACGACTGGGTGGTGCTGGTGAAGCTGGAAGAGCGCCTCCCGGTGGAATTGGAGGGCAGGCTGAGGGATCAGCTGCTGCAGGAATTGTTTGAGGCCGACCTGGAGGCCACCCTGGCTGCGGTGCTGCCGGAGGAGGCGGCGCTCCCGGAGGCGGTGCTGCCTAGATTGGGCATGACCCCCAAGACAAGTCCGTGACCAAGGCCCTGATGGACACCGATGCCGGCAGCATCGTGATCGAGCTGTTCGAGTCGGATGCCCCTGGCACCGTGGCCAATTTCGTGAAACTTGCCAATGATGGCTTCTACGACGGTCTCGCCTTTCACCGGGTGATCGATGGCTTCATGGCCCAGGGGGGATGCCCCAACTCCCGGGAAGGCTCCCGCGGCATGGCCGGCACCGGTGGGCCTGGATACACGATTCCCTGCGAGATCAACAGCCGTAAGCATCAGGCCGGCTCGCTTTCGATGGCCCATGCCGGCCGCAACACCGGTGGCAGTCAGTTCTTTCTTTGCCATGGCGCCCAGCCCCATCTCGACGGGGTGCACACCGTGTTCGGTCAGACAGACAACATGGATGTGGTGCTGGGCTTGAAGAACGGCAGCCGAATCAACAAGGTGACGATCGAGGCCTGAAGCGGCCTCAAGACCTCAACCTCTGCGCCCCTCGTGGGCGTTGAGGTGGTTCAGCAACAGAGTTTCAATCAGATCTGTGAGGGTCTGATCATTTTCAAGTGCGTGTCTTTTGGCCCGCAGGTGTAGTTCGCTGGTGAGAATCACCGAGAGTTTTTTGGTGCCGCTGGAAGTTCTCGCGCCGGTTGCTGGCGTCGTCATTGGAGATGACCTTTAGAAGTGAGGTTCAGAGGTATGGCAGAGAAGTGAGCCAAGGAGCTTTTGATTAGGACTGAAATCCAATCAAAAAATCCACGTCACTTTAGCTGCGGTTCTGCCTCAGATCCGGTTCGCCTCTCGAAGCCAGAGGGTGCATATGCGTAAATGCGTCAAAACGCCTGACCGCAGGGCTGCTGATGTGTCGAGGAGGCGACATACATTGTCTCCAAGGCGAAGATGCTTGTTTGTGATGCGAACCATGGGCGGGGCTTGCTGCCAAGCTGACCGGAATCCGTGTCATCATTCGTTTTGAGGTCATTTCTGCGCTGATCCCTCCATGGCCGAGTCCTCCAGGAAAGTCGGCCTTCCGGAGGGGGATCCGATCGATCCTGGGGCCGAGGGCGTGGCGAGGCTCACGGTGAGCGTGCCCCGAGGCTTGTATCGCCAGTTTCGCCTCCACGCGCTCGACAAGGACATCACCCTTTCTGCCCTGCTGACTCAGATGATTCACCGCGAGCTTTCCTGAATCAGGAGGTCAGGGTTACTTCCAGGGTGATGCTCAACGCGGTGGCCTTAGGGGAATTCGGCTGGCTCCACTGCCACTGCAGTTCTTCAAGCTTGCGGATTGCTTCCTGCGGAGAGCGAAACTGAAACTGCACACTTTCGCTGCTGTTGCGGATCACTGGCCGGCTGAGGGCCACCGTGCGCTCCACGATCGGTGTGCGGCCGTAGACGGACCTGTAGGACTGACTGCTGAGCCCGGAAGAGGGCAGTCCGCACTGCTGCATCAGTTGCTGGATCGAAAGCCCCTGATGCACCGGGTTCATCAGCAGCTGGCGCAGCTGGCTGAGCCGGTAGAGCTTCAACCAGCGCATCGGGCTGCATTGCAGGCGGGCCTGAAAGCTGGCCTGCACGGCACGGGTGGTGAGGTTGAGTTCCCGGGCCAGTTCGGCCAGGCTGAGGTTCTGGTGATGGCGGCTGGAGAGGATCTCGATGCTTGCGGCCACATGGGCCGCAGCGGTGGGCTGCTGACGCGATGTGTCGGGAACCATGGAGGCCAGCTGCTCCACCAGGGTTTCCAGGAACTGCTCACAGATGGCCGTCTGGCTGCTGCAGTCAGGGGATTGGAGAAGCTTCTGGCTGAGGCCACTGATCAGCGCAATCGTGGGCTCCTGGGCCCAGGCTCCCTGCAGCAACTGCAGCTGGTCGATGCAGAGATGGGAGGCTGCCAGGGCGCGCAGGAACTGCGAGGATTCCAGGCGCACATAGGTGACATGGGAATTCAGGTGGTGGCTGTTGGTTAACCCATCAGGGAAATGCCAGTGGAGCGAATGGTGCTCGGAGGCCTGCACCGGTTCGGGGTGCCGGGAGTTGCTGCTGCTGAACCATCCGGGCGGATGGCTCAGCATCAATCCGAAGAAGGCATCGCCCCATTCGTAATGGTTGCTGGCCGAGCCAGTGGTGTGCACCTCTCGCACCACCAGCTGGGGTGCTTCGGTAGTGGTGATCTGAAATGCAAAATCAGAGGAGGCTTTCAGGACACTGGCGTTGAAGCCCTTCTGGATGAAGTCCTCGTATTCCTCAAGGCTACCGGCCAGAACCTGTCTCTGGGGCACGGGAAGAATCTTGGCATCTTTAAGGGCATTCTAACGCGGTTGATGCGGGATTCACGGCCTGGACTTCTGCTTTTGGTGGCCCTTCATGATCAATTCCTTCTGGTGTTCCATCAGATCCCGCCATAAATTCAAGCCATCCTGAGATCCGGGATCTTTGATGTTTGTTGCTGAGTTCAACCATGGATGATTCCCTTACGCGGCTGAATGTATGTCTGCCGCGCGGTTTGTATCGCCAGTTTCGTCTCCATGCCCTGGAGCAAGGCACCACCGTGGCCGCGCTTGTGACCCGAATGATTCGCAACGAACTGATGACTGATCAGGTCAGCACACCGAGGGCCTGCAGACGCGGCTGACGCTCCAGGAAAGCCGCCACCGCCGCTTCCGGCTCGCCATTGAGGGTGCGGCCCATCCCCCTCAGGCCTTCGGCGAGATGCTGTTCAAGATCCCGATCATGGCGCTGCTGGCGCTGGCCATCGGCAAGCAGGGCCTCTACCAGGGAAAAGCCGATGCTGCTGCCGGTCGCTGGTGCCAATAGGTGGCCATAGGGGCGACCGGCCAGCATCAGCTCCTGCAGCAGGCCATTGAGGTGAAGGAGGTGGTGGAAATCCACACAGGAGCTGCGCTCCAGACCCAGGCGACCGTTGTGCAGCAGCAGCGAAACGATCTTGGCCAGTTCCGGCAGCGATTGGCCCGTGGCTTCGAGCAACTGGTCAAAGCTGCGGGGGCCATGAATCAGCTCCACCTCCACGCCGCGATAGATCTCCGCCACCCCATTCACCTGACCGAAGGAGGTATCGAATCGGTAGGTATCGCTGGGGGGCGCCTCCTGCAGGCGTAGCTGCACGGCCCCAAGACGGCCTTGCAGTTCGCTTGGGGTGAGCGGTGCCCCACCCCGCAGGAAGAGATCGCGGCGGAAGGATTGATTGATCGCCAGGTCGATCCGGGTCTGGCGCAGGGAAGGATCGGTTTCGGCGAGCACCGTGGATTGCACATTGGCCGGCAGGAGCTCGAGGAAGTTGTCGGGCAGGGTGGCGCTGCCATGGAAACGCAGCTTGTGGGCAGCGCAGCGGCGGTGGAGTTGGGCCACGTAGAGCGGCTGCCAGCCTTCGTTGCCGTATTCCTGCAACAGGTAGGCGGAATCGAGGCGGGGAATCTTCTCCAGCTTGGCGCGCAGGCTGGGCTGGGCCTGGGCCAGGGCGGAGGGAGATTCTTCGCTGCCCAGCAGAGCCGTGATCGAGGCGGCGGCGGCCTGGAGGGTCTTGCCGGCGTTGGCACCGCCGCTGATCAGGCGCTGCTCTTCAAACAGATGCTGCAGGGTGGTGGCGGCGAGCCAGCCGGGCAGGGTGTTGTAAGAGCAGTAGAAGAGGCCGCCGGGGCGAAGGGCGAGGGCGGCAAGCTCCAGCAGGGCCTGCTGAATCGGCGGTGTGACCCAGGTGGCGATGCCGTGGGCCGCCACGTAGTGATGGGCAGCAGCCAGGGGCCCGGGCGCAGCGGCGAGCTGGAGGAAGTCGGCCTCCTCGAAGGTCACATTCGTGAGCCCGAGCTGTCGGGCCAGCTGGCGGCTGTGGACGATGTGATCGGGCAGGAAGTCGATGCCGGTGAAGGAACCCTCCGGGTAGGAGGCGGCCAGCAGGCACAGCCCGAAGCCCATGCCGCTGCCGAGCTCGAGGTAGTGGAAGGGGTCGCCTTCTCGTAGGCGGGGGGGGTGATGCCCCTTGAGCAGGGCCGCCAGATCCAGCCAGGCAGGAGCGAGCTCGCGATAGGCGCCACAGGTGTAGGGCGACGAACTGAAGTAGCCGTGATCCCAGGCCATGGCGCTGCAGGCAAAGGCCAAGGGTGGTCGATCCATCGATTTCGATCAATCGATTTCGACAACGTCCCATAAGCGGTGATGCGCAGAAGCGCATTAGCAATTCCGAGGCAAAGCACGAATGAGCAAAATTATTAATGAAGATCCGCTATTTGCCGCAGAGCCTTATCGCCGTGATCGTGCAATTTTCTGGCTTAAAGGATGCTGAGAGGTCAATAATTGGTGCACGTCCCCTCGGGGGGCGTGAGCCTTCATAGCCCCCCTTCCCTTTTCCCTTCCAATGGCTGATTCCATCGTCGACATCGTCGGCTCAGATACAACAACCACAATCGTTGGCGACAACGGCACGGCGACCATCCAGGCCGGCACCACCGCCACCCCCAACACCAACGTCGCCAGCGGTACGACTGTTGAAGGTGACGCCGTTGTTACGGCAGACACCGTGCAGCAGGTGGGCATGCTGGACAGCACCATCGAGATCGGCAACGCCGGCAACCTCTCGGTGAGTGAGGTTTCCACCACCTCGGCCACCGGTACCACCGTTGATGGCACTTCCACCGTCGTTGCTGAGTACAGCAGCAACACCGGCGGCATCCTCGACACTGCTGCTACCACACTCGCCGACATCGAGATTGGCGCCGGAGGCGTTATCGGCGTCACGGTGGACAACACCGCCACGGCCGCCGCCACCTCCACCGCAGCTGATGCCACCTCCACCGCCGATTTCGGCGTTGGCAGCTACGGCGTGCTGGATTCGGGTGTCTCGGCCGGTGCCAACGGCACGCTGACCGCCAACCTTGATGCCAACGCGGTGGCCACGGCCACCACGGTGGGTCCAGTCGCCGGCTTCGCCGACGCCACCGCCACCGCGAAGTTCACCGATACCACCGCCGCCATCTACGCCAGCGCTGCAGGCGTCGGTGACATCTCGATCGGCGATGCCGGCACGGTGATCGGCACCGCTGGTGTCACCGCTGATCCGCTGTCGCTGAGCGCCACCGCCACCACCACCACCGGCGACGCCACCGCGTCTTCCACAGCCACGGAAATTACCGGTATCGGTGGTGCTGGCACCAATATCGATATCGGTAGTGCCGGTACCGTGACCGCTGCTGCGGTCGTGGGCTCTTCCGCCTCGGCTACCACGATCACCGCCGATGGCACCGGTGCGGATGCGGCCAAAGCCACCACCGACATTGACGTGGTGGCTGCCCTGGGCACCGGCGACGGTTCCGTCACCGTGGGCTCCGATGCAGTGGTCACCGCCGTGGCGGCCTCCACCAGCACGGCCACGGCAGCGTCCACCGATGGCGCCGGCGACGCCACCAGCGCCACGGTGAACAACGATGCCGTTTCCGGTATTGATCTCGCCACCCTGGATGCCGGCAACAACGCCCAGATCACGGCCAGTGCAACCAGCGGCCAGACGGCCACGGCCAGCACGATCGATGGCGCCCTCAGCACCGCTACCGCCACGGTGGCTGCGGCTGACGCCGTCACCGGTATCGATAGCACCATCGTCACCGTCGACAACGACGCCAGCAAGCTGAGCGTTGCAGCCACCCTCACCGGTGCTGCCACCTCCAGCAACGTCAATGGCTCCGATTCGTCTTCGGAGGCGGGCCTCGGCGCTGACGTCATCGGTATTGATGGCGGCAGTGTCACCGTGGGCAACAGCCTCACGGGTACCGGTGGCCTGCGGGTGGACGCGGTATCCAACCTCACCGCCACCGCCACGGGTGTGGACGGCACGGCCGATGCCGATGCCGGTAGTGCGGCGACCTCGGTGATCGGCGTGAATGCCGCCCCGATCGATGTGGGCAACAGCGGCAACATCACCGCTGTGGCAGCCTCAACCGTGACCGCCACGGCCAGCAGCACAGCTGCCGATGCCAACGCTGATGCTTATCAGATCGGTGATGGTGTGCTCAACAGCGCCATCACGGTTGGCAACGATGGCAACCTGATCGGCCAGACCACCCTGGTGGGCAATGCCACGGCCACCACGATCGGCGAGGTTGGCGGCGACGCCGACGCTTTCGCCAACCTCGATCTGGATGGCAATGGCATTTCGCAGGCAACCCAGGCGATCGTCATCGGCGACACCGGCAATGTGACGGGTGCCTCCTACAACTCCGGTGGTGCCACTGCCCAGACCACGAACGGCAGCGCTACCGCTGACGGCAATGTGATCGCTGAGGGTATCGAACTCACTGCCGCCACCTCCGACATCACCGTTGGCGGTGCTGGCAATGTGACGGGTCTGGCTGTGCTGGGCACCCTGAATGCCACCGGCAACCTGGCGAGTCAGATCCAGGTGACGGCGTCCGCCGTCCTCGATGATGCCAGTGCCATCGGCAACTTCGACGGTGCAGGCATCATGGGTGTTGAGACTGCTGAGGCCACGATCACCGCTGGTCCCAAGGATGGTGACATCAGCGGCCAAGTGTTTGCCGGTGGAAATGTGGTGGCTTCCACCACCGGTGATGCCGCTGGTGACGACGCCACTGCCACCATCAGTGCCTCCGATCTCTTCGGTATTTCCAATGTCGATCTGATCGGCGGGCTGGTTGGTTCCAACCTGGTCAGAGGTACCGCCACCGGTGACTTCGATGCCACCGCCACCTCCGTGGCAGGCAATGCCACTGGCAACAGCACTGTCAGCGCCTACGGCATCTTCGGTGGTGCCACCAATGACACCCTTGAGGTGAGTGGAGGCGTCACCGCCATTGCCCAGCTGAGCAACACCGTCACCGCTACCACGGTGGCTGGTAATGCAGTGGCCACTGCCACCAGCAACGCGACCGGTCTGGCCAACTACAACGTCACCATCATCGGTGGCGGCACGCTGACGGCGTCGGCTTCTTCCAACGCCAGCAGCATCGCCACCTCCGTGGGCGGCGACGTCTGATTCGTTCCATCGAACCGGGGGGAGGCGACTCCCCCCTTTTTTCTTCCAGCTTTTTTCGTACCTACTGCTCAGACCCTTCGGGGCCTTTCTCCCTTTGGCGGCCTGAATGCTCGATCTGCAGCCCACCACAGCTACATCCCGCTCGGTTTCTCTGAAATTCGAGCCGGATTCCCAGCTGCTGGCCGGCGATCGACTTCGGCTCATCACCAGTCCAGACGCCACCGCCACGGCGCGCACGGTTGAAGGAGACAATCCCACCGGCGCCCTGGCCATTGCCCGAGGCATCGGGGCCGGTTATTCCCGCTACTACGCGGGACTGGTCGATGGCTCCTATCTCAACAGTATTGATCTTTCGATTCAGTCCGGTGGCGGTCTGATCGATGGCACCGCATCTGCCTCGGCCTATGCCAGTGGGCGAGGAGATACCGATGCAACGGCCCTCGCCACCAATGTGGGCCTCGCCAATCTCAGCTACCTCGATCGCTATGGCGGTCCGCTGCTGATTGGTACCAGCGCAACACCCTTGGCGGCCAAGGCTTCGGCCGCCACCGGTTCAGTGCTGGGCCCGTTCCCAGGCACCACCCCTAGCAGCACCATCCAGTCCGTCGCCACGGTGCGCGGCCTCGAAGGTCGGGACGATCCCTCGTTGCTGCGGGGCGGCACTCTTCCTTTCTACGGACAGCCAAACGCTGCGGTTCGTGCCACCTCCGAACTGCAGCTCGCCGACGAAGGCACCAATCTGCGGGCCATCGGCCAGGCAGATGCCACCGGCATTGAGAACTACACCATTCGTGCCGTTCCCTTCGGCAATGGCGATGGTACCGCCACCCTCGGCGGAGATGCCCGTGCCGATCTTCTGGTCCGAGGTGGCCCGCTCGATTCATCCGATACGGTCTCGCTGAATGGCAGTGCCATCGGCATCGATCGATCGATGCTCTTTGGTGCCCCCACCCTTGCCACCACGATCACGGGTCGTGGTGTGGCCACGCTGGAAACAGCGGCTTCCGAAACGCCGACCCTCAACCAGCTGCGCGGCATCGGTATCAGCGATAGCCAGCTGTTCACCAACCAGGGCGCGGATGTGATCCGCGGCTTTGGTGCCATTGCTGCCCCACAGCTTTCCGCGCTCGCAGCAGGGGTTGCCGACACCGCCGGCATCGATCGCACCGGTATGTACACGGGCATCGGCGATGACGTGATCTTCGGCAAGATCCTCAATGAAGTGGAGGCCGATCTCGATGGCGACGGTGATGGGGAGCTGGAAGCGGCTGTGTTCCTGGATCGCTCCGCCCTTGATGGCAGCATCGGTGGCTTCGACGGTATCCGCAACAGCACCGCCAATACCGGTCTTGGTAATGATCTGATTGCTGGCTCCAGCAACGGCAGCCACCTCTACACCTCGATCGGCAACGATTCGATCGATCTCGATCGCGCCAAGGACAGTTCCCTCTGGGGCGGCATCGGCAATGATCTGCTGCGCGTCGGCGGGGCGGAAGGCAAGGGCGGCCCTTCGGAGCGCAACGTGCTCTGGGGCGGCATCGGCAACGACAACCTGCAGGTTGGTTCCGGTAACGGCTCCGTACTGGATGGTGGCTACGGCCAGGACATCACCACCGGCGGCACTGGTGTGGATCGTTTCGTGCTTTCCGAAGGCGGCGCGGCCATTCAGGCGGCCAGCAGTTCCTACTTCGGCGAAGATCTCGCCGATACGCCCCTCTGGGCCAAGCTTTCCGAGACCCAGAAAGAGAACCTTTGGGAGACGGGGCGATTGCTCAGCAGCGATGGCAATCAGCTGCTCGGCAGTGTGGACACCATCCGGGAGTTCCAGGCCGGCAGCGGCGGCGACATTCTGGAGCTCAGCAATTCCCTCGCCGGCATCACCCAGGAACTCTGGGCCACCAAGGGCGCGATCTTCGGGGTGTCCAGCACCGGTGGGCTCACGGTGGAGGAAGCCAGTGCCGATGGCACCAACAAGGTGGGCGTCGTGTTGGGCACCTTGGCCGATATCCAGCGCCTCGGGATCGGCTCTCCTTCGCTCGCCTACGCCACCGATACCCGCCAACTGATGTTCGATGCCGACGGCAACTGGGGCCAGGGCGCCATCAGCCTTGGCACCGTGAATGTGACCGGAGGTTCGCTCACCAAGAGCAACTTTGCCTTCGGCTCCACCACCGGCAACGGCATTGGTGAGGCACCGACGGCGCAGAGTGCCGTCTGATGGCGACCTATTACTTTGGCCAACCGCTACTCACTGCGGATGGGGATGGTACATCCCAAGACCCTTGGAATCAGTACGGATTTGAACATACAGCTACTGTTTTTACTTCCTTAGATCAACTAGAAGTGGCGGCCGGTTACGTTGCTTCTATTGCAGCTGCCATAGGGAATAGCCTTGGAAGCATCATTGGAGATATCGCTTTAACGGATACTTCTGTCGATGCTTCTGAACTTAACAGCCTGAACACTAAGACCAGTGGCGTGATCGACGCAGCGTCAGTGGACACGCTCACGGGCACCGCGGCTGCGATCGATACGGCGATCAATGCTTCCAGCATCGATATCGATGCAGCGGTTGCGGTCAATGTGACCAGCGGCAGCGCCACGGTGGCGCAGGCCAACAGCATCGATGCCCAGACGACTGGTGTGGTGACCGCGACGATCAGCGATACGGCGATGTCCATCCTCAGCACTCTGAGCGGAACGGA